>JAQGOW010000262.1 GCA_028293405.1 Verrucomicrobiales bacterium | reverse complement strand
CACACCGTTTCAGCGGCTGGTCCAGCGCAGAGAGTTAACCCCTCAAACCAGACACGGTCTTAAAACCCAACATCAACACCTTAATCCAGTGCAGTTGAAGAAAAATATTGAGCAAGATCTCAAGTTGATATTCACTGCCCTGGGTAACCTCAATCGTGAGGCAACGAATCCTAACCGGGTCACCCTCCCGGTATCCTTTTGCTATGAGGCAACTCGCAACTCTGGGATTATTTTTCTAGAACCAGTTTTCAACTTGTAAGAATCGCATCGTCGGATTATGTTCCAGACGTGGCCGATACAACAGCGTTTGCAAATCTGCACTTCACAACGCACGTCCACCTTTGGAGATACCCCGACGCAAAATGATTGAACTGATCCAAGTTCCATGGAGCCCATTCTGCCTGGCGCAGAAGCGCATTCTGGAATATGGCGGTATCGCTTTCAAAACGATCAACATCCCTAATCATGATCGTTCCCTCGTTTGGAAATTGACGCGCGAGCGCTATTACGGAGTGCCGATCATTCGCGATGGGAAGACGGTTGTGTTCGAGACCGATGACGATTCGCAGATCATCGCAAAATATCTGGACGAAAAATTTGAGTTGGGTTTGTTCCCACACTATTGGACGGGGACCGAAGCGATTCTCTGGCGTTATATCGAGAACGAGGTCGAAGGAACCTGTTTCAAGTTGAACGACGTTTTCTGGAAAGAATTTGTGCCGAAATCCGACCAACTTGGATTTTTGCGCCATAAAGAACGCAAGTTCGGACGCGGTTGCATCGATCAGTGGCGGGCACAGACGCCGGTGATGGTGCGACAGTTGGAGCATCTACTTGCTCCATTTGAAGTCATGCTCGAAGACCGGCCGTTTTTGCTCGATCAAGCGCCGCATTTCGTGGATTTCGATCTATACGGAATGTTGGCGAATTTGCAGTACAGCGGACATCACAAGCTGCCCGCCATCCATACGCGCTTGAACGAGTGGTTCCCGCGCGTTGCTAAACTAAAAATTTCGCAGGCCAGCGGCTCCGCCGACCCGCGAAGGTCAAATCCAAAACAAGTCCGTGAAAAATTACATTCTCGACACAAACGTCCTGCTGCACGACCCAAATAGCCTCAACAAATTCGAGGATAATTGCATTCTTATCCCGATCGATGTCATAGAGGAAATCGATCGCTTCAAACGGGAATCATCCGAACTCGGCCAAAACGCGCGCATGGTTGCACGTGCCCTGGATGGGTTGCGTGCCAAAGGGCAGTTGAGCAAAGGCGTGAAATTGGAGACCGGCGGCAAGCTGAAAATTATTTTCCACACCAACGGCGACACGAAAACGTTGTTTGGCGACAAAACTGTCGATAGCCGAATCGTCACCCTTGCGTTGGAGGTTCAGCAAAACGAACCGAAGAACAAGGTGGTGGTTGTTTCCAAAGACATCAACCTGCGCATCAAGGCCGACGCTGTCGGATTGCAGGCTGAAGATTACGAAAACGATCGCGTCTACTTGCACGATCTCTACACCGGCATGATCGAGATGCAGGTAACCCCCGAGAAGATCGCAAAGTTCCGCACGGAAGGTGAGTTGGAACTGAATGGGAACGGAAAATATTTTCCGAACGAATATTGTTCGCTCATCGATCAAACGAATCCGAAGCGCACTGCGCTAACGAAAGTCGATCCGACCGGCACCCGTTTGATCCCGATTCTCGATGTGCGCGAAGGCGTGTGGGGAATCAAGCCGCGCAATCGTGAACAACATTTTGCCTTCGACGCCTTGCTCGATGATCGCGTCAAGCTGGTCACGTTGATGGGTAAAGCCGGCACCGGTAAAACGCTCATGGCGATGGCTGCCGGGTTGAAGCGCACTGTTCTTGATCGTGAGTTTCGCAGATTAGTTGTCGCGCGTCCGACGATTTCGATGGGTAAAGAACTCGGCTTCTTGCCGGGATCGCTCGAAGAAAAGTTGAGCCCTTGGATGCAGCCGATTCACGACGCGCTTGAGTTGTTGAGCGACCTGAACATGGGCACCGACCATCGTCGTAGCGCTGACTTGATGCGTTCCGGAACGATTGTTGTTGAGGCGTTGAGCTACATTCGTGGTCGCAGTATCGCCAATCAATTCATGGTCATCGACGAAGCGCAAAACCTCACGCCGCTTGAAGTGAAGACAATCATCACGCGCGTGGGGCAGGGGACGAAGGTCGTGTTCACCGGTGACCCGTATCAAATCGATAATCCCTACGTTGATTCATCGTCGAACGGTTTCAACTACATCATCAGCAAATTCCGCGAACACCCCATTGCTGCCCATATTGAGTTGCAGAAAGGTGAACGCTCGGACTTGGCGGAACTCGCTGCGAATATTCTGTAGCTGAGTCAGTCGTTAAAAATGTCTTCAATGCGCGCCTTAAACAAGCGCGCGACTTTGAATGCCAGTGGCAGGCTGGGATCATATTTCTCAGTTTCGATGGCGTTGATGGTTTGGCGAGACACGCCGAGCTTGTCGGCGAGGTCGGACTGCGACCAGCCCTTCACGGCACGCAATTCGCGAAGTTTGTTTTTCATTGGTAACGGCGTTTCAAGGTTGAATAGCCCGCTCCGAAGAGGATGTAGGTCATGCATATGATAAACGTGCAATTGTTCCACGGCACATATTCGAAATGAACTTTCGTGGATTGTGCCAATGCATCCCAAACCCCGGCGCGTGCGAGCATGAACCAACCGGCGGAAAGAAACAGATACACTACGAGCGCGAAGTTAAACGATTGGAGCGTGATCCGTTGGTGTAGTTCATCCATTCCCTCAATCCAACGCACGACACCGCGCACATACAAATAGCCGCAGATGAATGGTAGAAGCACAATGGTGACACGAACCAGCATTGGCCAATCAGGATGGTGCTTTAGTAGAACCAAGCCTGGGATGTCGGTGAGATAAACCAGAAACATCCATATTGCACCTGCCTTGAATGAGTCGCGCCACGGAAAAAGCCTCGGATTCATTCCGATATCGTCGGGGTGATTTAGTTTTTTTGTCATGCGAGCAATGTAAAGGATGCTTGCCATATGTCAAGCATGCTTTACATAAAATATCAGCACAGGGTGGAGCCAATTGTGGGAAAGTGCAGAGATGTTACGCCTTTTTCTTCACCCGCTTCACCCATTCCTGGTTGTTCAAATACCATTGGATAGTTTCGCGGATGCCGGATTCGAAGGTGTGCGCTGGAGTCCAGCCGAGTTCGCGCTGAATCTTGCCGGCGTCGATGGCGTAGCGGCGATCGTGACCAGGGCGGTCTTTGACGTATGTGATCAGCTTGCGCGATTCGCCTCCGAGATGCGGGGCGAACTCGTCCATCAAATCGCAAATCAATTCAACGATGCGGATGTTCGCCCATTCATTGTGACCCCCGACGTTGTAGGTTTCGCCGAGCTTGCCGCGCGTGAGCACTTGCCAGAGCGCTTCAGCGTGGTCGCGCACGTAAAGCCAGTCGCGGACGTTCATGCCATCGCCATAAACGGGGATGGCTTTGCGTGTGCAAACGCTTTCGATGATCACCGGAATCAATTTTTCGGGAAATTGAAATGGCCCGTAATTGTTCGAGCAATTGGTCGTCACGACTGGCAAGCCGTACGTGTGGTGATACGCGCGCACGAGCAAATCGCTCGATGCTTTGCTTGCGGAATAGGGCGAGTTCGGCGCGTAAGGTGTTTCTTCCGTGAAAAAACCGGTCGCGCCAAGGCTACCGTAAACTTCGTCCGTTGAAACGTGATGAAAACGTTTTCCGTCGAGACTTGCACCCCAATGACCGCGCACCGCTTCGAGCAAATTAAACGTGCCGACAATGTTGGTGCTGATGAAATCGCCGGGGCCGGTGATGGAACGATCGACGTGCGTATCAGCGGCGAGGTGCAGGACGTGAGTGATGTCGTGTTTTGTAACAACGTCGAGGACCGCTTGTTTATCGCGCAGGTCGACTTTTTCGAAAGCGTATTTCGGATTTTTCGCAACACGTTCCAGATTCTCGAGATGACCGGCGTAGGTGAGGCAGTCAAGGTTGACGAGCCGCGTGACCTCGGGCCGGTCAATGACGTGATGGATGAGATTTGAGCCGATAAAACCGGCGCCGCCTGTGACTAAAAGGTTCATGGTTGTCGTGCGATTCGAGCGTTAGGGTGTTTGAATCCAGGTCGTCAAAGCCTCGTCGAGAGCTTCTTCGACTGGCCGCATTTTTACGCCGGCTTTCAAAAGTTTACTGACGTCCATCACGCAATTCGAACGCGGGGTTTTGGCTGCCTGCGAATAGAATTCCGCGTCGTCGCTCCAGAATTTGAAGGCACGAGCCGGTTGCAAGATTCTTTGAATCATCGCGACCACTTGCGCGCTGGAAACGAAGCCAGGATTGGTGACGTTATAAATACCGAACGGCGCTTTGCGTTCCCACGTGTCGAGGCAGGCGCGCACAAAATCGCGGCGGTGAGACAACGAATTCACGTTGTTATACACCTTCGGATAATATTGCAGTTTGCTTAAGAAGTTGCGCGGGCTGTTGATGTGGTCGAACGGAATGCGT
>JAQGOW010000260.1 GCA_028293405.1 Verrucomicrobiales bacterium | reverse complement strand
CGTCGTCAGCGTTTGCTTGTTGCAATCCGATAAGTTCCGTTCCGTCACCGCTGGCCTTGCGCGCTTCAATCGAAAGGCGGTGGCCCAATGAACCTCCGCACCATCAAACGCAACATCCCATTCGCGGCAACCGCCGTCGTGGCGCTGATTCTTTATCTTGCCGCTGGCTTCAAGTTTCACGGCTTCATGTCACTGGGCGTGTTTAAGAATTTCTTTTCCGACAACTCGTTCCTCGGCATCGCCTCCATCGGCATGACCTTCGTCATCCTGTCCGGCGGCATCGACCTTTCCGTCGGCGCAATCGTCGGGCTGAGCAGTGTCATCATAGCGATGATGTTGGAAACACATCACATGAGCCTCGGCGTGTCCGTTGCGACCGTCCTCGCTGTCGGTGTCGTGTTGGGAACCGGCATGGGCCTATTGATCCAACTCTTCGCGTTACCACCATTCCTCGTGACCTTGGCCGGAATGTTTTTCGCGCGTGGACTCGGTTTAGTACTCCAACCCGAATCGATCACGATCAATAGCTACGATTCAATTCTGGCGCACTGGTCATTGCCACTGCCGCTCACCGCCGTCGTTTATCTCGCAATGTTCGTGATTGCGCTCGTCATCGCGCATTTCACTAAATTTGGCCGAAACGTTTACGCCATCGGCGGCAATGAACAATCCGCGATGTTGATGGGCTTGCCCGTCGCTCGCACCAAAGTCGCCGTATACGCCTTCAGCGGTTTTTGCTCAGCGCTCGCCGGAATCGTCTACACGATTTACAGCCCATCCGGTTATGCCCGCGCCGCCGATGGTCTCGAACTTGACGCCATCGCCGCCGTCGTTATCGGCGGCACGTTGCTTACAGGCGGTGTTGGTTTCGTCGCTGGCACCTTCCTCGGTGTCTTGATTTTCGGCATCATTCAAAGCGCGATTATTTTCCAAGGCACATTGAGTTCGTGGTGGACCCGCATCGCCGTTGGTATATTGCTCCTCGTTTTCATCCTGTTGCAAAAAGCGCTGCAACTAAAACGGTTCACAACCAGCAAGGCGATTTCCAAATGAAAACTCCGAACTCCGAAAAAACTGGGTTGCACTTATTGGGCGGGTTGCCAAACTTGCGGCGTGTTAGCTCGAGTTTTTTCGGCCGCTGTCAATGGTATTGAAGCCTTTCCCGTCGAGGTGGAAGTCAACGCGGGGTGGGGTGACACGATCATCGTTATCGTCGGACTTCCAGACGCCGCGGTGAAGGAATCGCGCGATCGGGTTAATACCGCGCTTTCTAATTCCGGCTATACTTTTCCAATGGGGCGCGTGACGATCAATCTCGCCCCCGCGGATGTGCGCAAGGAAGGGCCGAGTTTTGATTTGCCGATTGCCATCGGGATGCTCGCGGCCAGTGAACAGATCGAAACGGATCGGCTCGATAATTATGCGATGGTCGGCGAACTCGCGTTGACCGGCGCGTTGCGTTCCGTCAAAGGCGTGTTGCCGATCGCCATGCGGGCCCGCGCCGAGAAAAAGGCCGGATTGATTGTTCCATTTGAAAACGCTGCCGAAGCCGCGGTGGTCGAAGGATTAAATGTAATCCCCGTCCGCAATCTGCGTGAAGCTGCGACGTTCCTCGAAGGCGATACGACAATCGCGCCGGCGACGGTCGACCTCGAGAAAATTTTTGAGCATCGCTACGACGAAGAAGCTGACTTTGCCGATGTCAAAGGGCAGGAGTCGGTCAAACGGTCTTTGGAAATTGCCGCAGCTGGTGGACACAACGTTTTGTTGATCGGGCCGCCGGGCACCGGGAAATCGATGTTGGCAAAACGGTTCGCCAGTATTTTGCCGCCGCTCACTTTGGAAGAGGCGCTACAGACGACGAAGATTCACAGTATCGTCGGGTTGCTAAAACCGGGTCAGGCGCTGGTGACGCAACGGCCGTTTCGCGCTCCGCATCACACGGCGAGCGACGCTGGGTTGCTCGGTGGGAACGCGAATCCAACGCCGGGCGAAATCTCACTCGCGCACAATGGTGTTTTGTTTTTGGATGAGTTGCCGGAGTTCAAGCGCAGTGTTCTTGAAACAATGCGCCAACCTTTGGAAGAAGGTTATGTCACGATTTCGCGCGCGGCCGGGACGATGACGTTTCCGTCGGAGTTCATGCTGATTGCCGCGATGAACCCGACGCCGGATGGAAAGATGCCCGGCGAATCGCGCAGTTCACCGCGGGAAATTCAAAATTATCTTGGACGCATTTCCGGTCCGTTGCTCGACCGTATCGATCTGCATGTTGAAGTGCCACAAGTGAAGTTCCGCGAGATTTCTTCTGAACGCACGGGCGAAAGTTCGGCGGAGATTCGGCAACGTGTGATCGCGGCGCGGGTAATTCAGCAGGCGCGTTTTGCGAGTAAGAAGGCGATCACGTGCAACGCCCGCATGGGCACGCGCGAGTTGAAGACGTATTGCAATCTCGATGAGCACACGAAGGAGTTGCTCAAGTTCGCGATGGCGGACTTAAATCTGAGCGCGCGTGCGTATGATCGTGTGTTGAAAGTGGCGCGGACGATCGCCGACCTCGCTGGTAAACCGAATGTCGGATCGGCAGGGCGAGTACCGATCCGCATATCATCATCCAGATAAAATCATTTGAAAATAAAGGCGAGACCATGAAAGGCTTTGATAAGGTAGATGATGTATATGCCTGGAACAACCGCCTGTATTTAATGGCGGGAAATGATAAAGAAAAATTAAAAAGTACGCTCGCAAAAATTACGGCTGCCAAAACCACGGATATTGAAAAGATAAAAGCTATTTATTACTGGGTACAGGATAATATCCGTTATATCGCTTACGAGGATGGTTATTCGGGTTATATACCCGCGCCTGCAC
>JAQGOW010000651.1 GCA_028293405.1 Verrucomicrobiales bacterium | reverse complement strand
TGCAGTTGATTTTGAACAAAACCGTTTATTGGATTGATGCGACTGCGGATTATCAACGCGGCCCATTGGCGACGCGTTACTTGCCGGACTTCGAACGCGGATTGGTGCTTCGTCCCAAAACCGTCGCGCTCGCCGTCATTCCGCAATCGAGCGGTCAATCTCGTACTGTCGTGACTGAACAATTCCAAATACAATTTCGGGATCAACCAAGCCAGTTGAAGGTAGTCACAGTTGCGGATGGGGAGGCTGCCGACGCCCTCCGAGCGCAATTAGCCAGCACACCCCGTCCCCAACTCGAAAAAGCATATCTGAATTATTACGCGAAACGGTATCCTGACATATCTCAAATTGCGCCCATCAGCATCTCCGATGACGAGGACCAGAATAAAATTGAAATCACCGAGTTATACTCTGTTCCCAACATTTGGCTGCGATCATCTGAGGAGCAACATTATCATTGCGAATTCCAACCCACTGACCTCGGCAGATTCATCAAACCGCCTGCCGTACCTGTTCGAACGATGCCATTGGCCGTTGGCTTTCCGGCAAATCACGTGTTTAGGATCGAGGCAACGTTGCCTGCAATATGGTCTTTTCAGTTCGAAAATAAAGTCATTGAGGACAACGCTTTTCGCCTTCGACGCACCGTGACTGGCGATGCGCGAAAGTTCGTGCTGCAATACGAGTACTCATCTTTGACCGACTCAGTGCCCGCGGAACGTACTGCTCAATATCTGCGCCACTTGGACGAGGCATCGCAGATTCTGCCATACTGGCTTACCGGCCCATAAGCGCTTCACAACAATTTCGCGTCCATCGTTATCTCGCATTTGAGCAGGCGCGAAATCGGACAACCTGCTTTGGCGGCGTTGGCAACCTCCAGTGCCTTGTTCCTGTCGGCATTTGGGATTTTGGCCGTGACGTCCAGGTGCGACTTAGTCACCGTAAAACCCGCATCGGTTTTCTCAAAAGTAATCGTGGCGGTGGTCTCGATTGATTCCGGCGTCAGACCGGCCTTGCCCAGTTCGGCGGAAAAAGCCATCGAGAAACAGCCGGCATGGGCCGCCGCGATCAGTTCTTCAGGGTTCGTTCCCACGCCGTTCTCAAACCGCGTGCTGAACGAATACTGCGTTTCCTTCAAAACCCCGCTGTCCGTCGAGATAACGCCTTTGCCGTCTTTCAAGCCGCCGCGCCAAATTGCCGATGCTTTTCGATTCATGAAAGCAACTCTAACTGTCAGCTACAGAACTTCAACTGCCAGAGTTGCTGACTTGACCTCCTCGTGGTAGGAGAAACACTCATATTGTGCCACGCGAATGGCAGGGTAATATTACATGCGATGTGTTCCCTGACAGTTCAATGAAACAGTCCGATCAACTCCCGCGTTTTCTATTTTCGGCGGCTGCAACACTGCTCGTGGTCACACTGGTATTTACGTATCTGGTTGGATGGTACGTGGTTCGTTGGACCCGATCGATGTCCACCGAACGCAATGTCATCCAGCATCTGATGCGACTTTCGTCCACTTTGGCTGACGCCGAAACCGGCCAACGAGGTTACCTGCTCACCGGCAAAGACCAATATCTGGAACCTTATCGAGATGCCGTCCGGCGTCTGCACGCCGAGATGGAGACGGTGGATGGATTTGGGCGCGACGGGGAATTACCGGCCAAGGACGTCGCCACCCTCAACGAACACATCATCAGTAAAATGACCGAACTGGAACAGACGATCGCGTTGTATCGCACCAACGCGGCCGCGGCGACTGTGCTCGTTCAATCCGGTCGCGGTAAATCCGAGATGGACCAGATTCGTCATGTCACCGCGATGTTAATTGACCGCGAGGAAATCGATTATCTGCACATGATGCGGCTGTCCAGCAGGGGCACGTTTGCGCGCACGGCGACCTTTCTTCTCACCGGCGGAATTAATCTGGCGTTTTTGGCGTGGGTGTATCGACGATTAGGGACGGAAAGCCGCGATCGCCGCGTCGCTGCGCAAAAACTCCAGAACACCATCGACAGCATCAGCGACGGTTTAATGATCGTAGATCACAAATGGAACATCACCTATCTCAGCAAACAAGGTGCGCGCATTCTTCACGCTCAGGATTCACAGTTGGTAAACAAGAATTTGTGGGACGCCCTGCCGCAGGCACGTGAACGCAAGTCCTGTCCGCACTTCGAAGAGGCGATGCAAAAAAAAGAGCCGCGCCACTTTGAGGAATACTATTCTTCGACCGACCAATGGTTGGAAGTTCATTGCTACCCCAGCCCGGAAGGTTTGTCTGTTTATTTCCACGACATCACCGAACGCAAGCTCGCCGAGCAGGTCCTGGCCCAAAGCAAAGAGGACCTGGAAAAACTCGTCGCCGAACGCACGGCTAAGCTCCAGGAGTTGGTTGGTGAGCTGGAACATTTCTCCTACACCATCACGCACGACATGCGTTCCCCGTTGCGGGCCATGAGCGGTTTCGCCGAGATGCTGGAGGATTTGGGCGCCACCTCCACCGAGGAGCAACGCAAACACTTTTTGTCCCGCATCAGCGCCGCCGCGCGCCGGATGGATCTGCTGATTACCGATGCCTTGAACTACAACCGCGCCGTGCGCGAAGAACTCCCGCAGGAATCCGTCGACATCGGCGCATTGGTGCGCGGCATGATCGACACCTATCCCGAATTCCAACCATCCAAAGCGCGCATCACCATCGCTGACAACATTCCTCGCGTCATTGGAAACGAAGCCGGCCTGACCCAATGTTTCTCCAACCTCCTTGGAAACGCCGTCAAGTTTGTGCAACCCGGCAATGAACCCCGCATCACTATCCGCTCCGAGCCAAAGGACGGCTGGGTTCGTATTTGGGTCGAAGACGAAGGAATCGGCATCCCCCCAACCGTAATGCCCAAAGTGTTCGACATGTTCACCCGCGGCCAAACAACGCACGACGGAACGGGCATCGGCCTGGCGCTCGTGCGCAAGGTCGTCAGCCGCATGGGCGGCCGCGTCGGCGTTGAATCCGAGCAAGGCAAAGGGAGTCGGTTCTGGATCGAGTTGCGAAGCGCTGGCAGCACCGCCACCGCACAACGAACGTTGGCCGCGCACTCCTCTTAACCTGCGTAACAATTTCCGGGAGCATTTCTCTTCCCGTTCCGACTAACCATGCATGAGAACGATTGCTATCGTCCGTGCTTCCGTATTTGTCTTCGTTTTGTTCACCGCGCAACTGCTCTTCGCGCAGGTCTTCGTGCCGGACAGCGACATCAGAAACCCCCACCGGCCACCGGACTTCGCGCCATATGCCTGGAACGCCGTCGAAATCCAATCGACACGCGTCACCACGAAGATCCGCGACCAAATCGCGCAAACGAAAGTCGAGCAAGTCCTCTACAATCCCAACGCGCAACAGATGGAGGGTTCGCTCTTGTTCCCCGTTCCGCGCGGCGCGCAACTCGACAAGTTCACCATGGAAATCGACGGCAAAATGGTCGAAGCCGAGTTGCTCAAATCTGGCAAAGCGCGGGGCATCTACGAAGAGATCGTTCGCAAAATGAAAGATCCGGCGCTGCTGGAATACGCCGATCGCGACCTGTTCAAGCTGCGCATCTTCCCCATTCCCGCACACGCCGAAAAGCGCGTGACCTTCTCTTACACGCAGGTGCTCACACGCGATTCCGGCCTGGTCAGTTACGCGTTCCCGCTAAACACGACGCGCTTCTCCACAAAGCCGTTGAAGAATGTCAGCGTCAAAGTCGAACTGGAATCCACGCAACCGCTCAAATCGATTTATTCACCGAGCCACAAAGTCGACGTGCGACGTCACGGCCAGGACCGCGCCACCATCGGTTTCGAAACGGCGGACGCCAAGTGCGAATCCGACTTCGAGTTGTTCTACAAGGCCGACGCTGACGAACTCGCCGCCAACCTCATGACTTACAAATGCGGCGATGACGACGGTTATTTCCTCATGCTGCTTTCGCCCGGTGTTGTCGGCAAAAATCATGCGGTGATGCCGAAAGACGTCACGTTCGTCATCGACACCTCCGGCTCGATGCAAGGCAACAAAATCAAGCAAGCCAGGAAAGCGCTTGAGTATTGTGTCGAGAGTTTGAATGACGGCGACCGGTTTGAAGTCATTCGGTTCTCGACCGAAGTCGAACCGCTCTTCAATGACTTGCGCAAAGTCTCCGACGCTTCGCGCAAAGAAGCGCAGACTTTCATAAAAGACCTACACGCCACCGGCAGCACTGCGCTCGGCGCCGCCTTGGTAGCGGCGTTGAACGCGCGACCGCACGATTCGGAACGCCCATACCTCGTGATCTTCCTCACCGACGGATTGCCGACAGTAGGCGTCAGCGACGAGGCCACGATTGTCGAACATACGCGCGAAGGCAGCGGCGGCAGCACGCGGGTGTTTTGCTTTGGCGTAGGCTACGACGTGAACACGCGCTTGCTCGATCGCATTGCCGAGGAGACACGCGCAGTGACGCAATACGTGCTGCCCGAGGAAGACATAGAGGCCAAGGTCTCCACCTTTTTTGCCAAAGTCAAAGAGCCTGTGCTCGCAAATCCGAAACTGCATTTCCCTGATAACGCACACGTCAGCAAACTTTATCCGTCACCCCTGCTCGATTTATTTAGCGGCGAGCAGTTGGTCCTGGTCGGACGTTACGCGCACGCGTCGAGTGGCAAAGTAGTTCTCGAAGGAACCGTCAACGGCACCACAAAAAAATTCCGCTACGACGTCGATTTTTCAACGGACGAACAGCACGACTTCATTCCACGCCTCTGGGCCACGCGACGCATCGGCTACTTGCTCGATGAGATTCGATTGCACGGCGAAAATTCCGAGACTCGCGACGAGGTCACAGCACTCGCCCGCAAATACGGCATCGTCACGCCCTACACCGCCTACCTAATCGTCGACGACGAAAAGAAACGCAACGTCCCCGTCGCCATGCGCTCGATGCGTACCCTCGACCTTGACGGACCAGCGATGAAGCAAGGCGAGCAATTGTACGACCGCTACAAAAAAGACATCTCGGGCCAAGCCGCCGTCGCGAACTCGCAATACAATCTCAACTTCAAAACCGCCGACAATGCCAGTTCCGCAGCGACCGACAATCGAGCGCTCGGCTCAGCACAAGCTGAAGGCACAACGTTTGCAATAAGCGCTCCGGCTACTGTGTCGGCGCCTCGCGGGGTTGCTGCTGGAAACATCCTCGCGCACGCCAATCAGTCAGCGCAACAAACCCGTTTCGTCGCTGGCAAAAACTTCTTCATCAACGGCAATCAGTGGCTCGACACCGACGTGCAGAACGCGACGAAGGCACAGCGCGTCCGCATCCAATTCAATTCCAAACAATATTTCGATCTCGCTCGCACCAACAAACAGGCACTGCCGTGGTTGGCTCAAGGCAACAACGTCCAGTTCGTCCAAAACGGACTTGTTTACGAAATCTATCCGTAACGCCAAGGAGGACGTCGCTTGCGGAGCGAGCGCACTACAAACGAAAAGGCGGCCCGAGTTGGGCCGCCTTTTCTATTTCCAAAACTTAAACTAGGCGACGGCTTCGTCCTTACCTGTGCCTTGAAGGTGGACGATTTTGTAACCGCCGATCGACTTGAAGTAGATCGCGATCAGGATGTAAATCGCGGCCATCGTAAACGGAATGGCCGAGTCGGCTTTCAAAGTTTTGCGATCGCCGGCGAGATCAGCGACGGCAACGCTGGCTTCGATTTGATGAGCGGCGTCTTTTGGAGCGGCTTTGGCTTCGGCCAACTTTTTGCCGTCCAAACCGGTGGCATCGTTAAATACAAACGGCAGGAAGGAGCTGCTCGTGTCGGCTTTGTATTGTTGGTAAATGGCCGGGTTGCTCTTGGCCAATTCTTCGCCGGCGAAACGGTCCTTGGCATAGCCGAGGCCAGGTGCGCCAATCATGCCGGCGGACATCATGCCGATGCCGCCCATGATGCTGATGGCAATAGCGCCCGTGCGCGGATAGCGGTCGGACGCGACAGCCAACATCGTCGGCCAGAAAAACGTTTTGCCACCAGCATAAACGGCGAGCGCGAGCATGATCATCCCAGTCGTGTTGGACATGCTGATCAGGTTCAAACCAATTGCCGCGGTCGTCGCGCAAACTGCGAGCAAGCCTACGGGCGAGAGCTTCAGGTTCTTTTCAATGAAATGCGCGCAGAAGCGAAGCAGGAACATGATGAGCGAGGTGTAAACAAAGAGCCATTTGCCCATCGTCGGTGTCAGGATGTTGCCGGTGATGTTTTGAATCCATTGATCGGTGCCGAGTTCAACTGCGCCAACCAGCGCATGTGTCGCGAACAGGACGAACAATAAAATCGCACCGATCGAGAAACGGGTGATCATGCCAATGGCGATTAACAATACTCCGGCGATGGCGTAAGAGGCGGCGTTGGAAAGACCGAATGCGCCGTGGAAAAACAAGGCGACTAGAAAGCAAATGACGAGGCCGCCGAGGATGCCGACGTCTTTGAACATTTGGCCGAGGCTGAGGCCTCTTTGGGACGCTTCGGATTTCGGGAATTTTTGGCCCATGAACATGATGCCGTAGAGAACGGTCGGGACGAGGTAGAGCGCGAGTTGCGATTTCCAACCCCAGTGCAATTGACCGCCGAGCACCGCACCAGCGACGCCACCGATCATCAAACCAGCGGGCCAGCTTGCGTGCAGGATGTTAAGATAGTGTGTGCGGTTTTCAGGGAAGAGTG
>JAQGOW010000645.1 GCA_028293405.1 Verrucomicrobiales bacterium | reverse complement strand
AAAACGCATCCTACGTGCCGTCGCCCGTCCTTTCTGACGGACGTTTGTTCGTTGCGACCGACCAGGGCTTCGCCATTTGTCTCAATGCCAAAGACGGCAACCTCATCTACAAAGAACGTCTGCCCGGCGCGTCCTCCGGTGCTCGTGGAAAGCCGTTCTACGCGTCGACCGTCTTCGCCAATCGAAATATTTACGCCGTCAGCCGTCGTGCCGGCACCTTTGTTTACGAAGCCAAATCCGAGTTCAAACTCGTCGCGCACAACAAAGCTCTCGACGATTCTGATTTCAACGGCACACCGGCGTTCGCTGGTGATGCACTCTTTCTGCGCTCCAACCGTTCTCTTTATTGCATCGCGTCGATGCAGACGGCGAGCGCCGAGAAAAACAGCAACGAAGGAACAAAATGAAAATACAAAGTATGCTCATCGCGTTGGCACTCGGCGCATCGACGTGCCTGCTCCAAGCTCAACCTGATCAAGGCCAACCCCCTGGCGGTCCCGGCGGCGCACGTCCCGGTCGTCGTCAAGCCGGTGGTCCTGGCGGCCCCGGTGGAATGCAGGGCGGCGGTTTCCACATCATTCCGCCGATGGCTCAGGAGCAGTTGAACCTGACCGACGATCAAAAGAAACAGATCGAAGCCTTGGAAAAAGATACCAAGGACAAGCTCGATAAAATTTTGACCGACGACCAAAAGCAAAAGCTCAAAGACATGCGCGAAAAAATGCGTGGCGGTCGCGGTCCTGGTGGCGGTGGCCAAGGTGGTCAAGGCGGCCCCGGTGCTGGTCGTCCTCCCGGTGGCGGACAGCAACGTCCTCCGGCTGATCAATAACATTTAACTCTTCTCCCTCTCCTCCGCATGGAGGAGAGGGCAGGGGAGCCGACGCAATGCACCATTTTTCAAAAACCCAATTCGTCGCGCTCCTCATTGCGTTCGTTGTCTGCGCCTCAACGTGTTCAGCCGCGCAGAAGCCAAACATCCTGCTCATCATCGCCGATGATCTCGGCGCTGACAGCCATTCCCTTTTCAACTCCGCGACAAACGGCGCAACGCTACCTCCCACGCCCAACATCAATTCCCTCGCCACCAACGGTGTCGTCTTCAGTCGTGCTTACGCCAATCCCCTTTGCTCGCCGACGCGCGCCTGTTTGTTGACCGGCCGCTTCGGTTTTCGCACGGGCATTGGCGACGTCGTCGGTGGTGCGCAACCACCGTTGTCCGCGACTGAATTCACATTGCCGAAAGCGTTTTCGACAAACGGCGGTTTAGGCTATGCCATGGCGCAATTTGGCAAATGGCATTTGGCCAATGCAGCAAACAGTCCATCCACGGTCGGCGGTTGGACGAACTACGTCGGTTGTCTCGCCGGCCAGGTCACCGACTACAACAATTGGTCTAAAACCAGTAACGGCGTCACCACGACATGCACCAACTACGCCACGACCGATCTCGTCAACGACGCCGTTGCCTGGATGAACGCTCGCGGCACAAACGCGTGGTTTCTTTGGACAGCATTCAACGCCCCGCACACGCCCCTGCATTTACCGCCCACCAATTTATGTCCGAGCTACGCCACGTTGCCGGGCACCACTGCCGATATTAACGCCCGTCCATCACTATACTTCGATGCCATGGTGCAAGCGCTCGACACGGAAGTTGGCCGGTTACTCGCGGCATTGCCTGACCGTTCAAACACCCACATCATTTTCCTGGGAGACAACGGCACCATGGGCAACGTCATTCAACCGCCGTATTCCTCCACTCGCGCAAAGGACACGCTCTACGAAGGCGGCACCCACGTCCCGTTGATCATCGCCGGACCGGCCGTGACAAACCCCACTCGCACCAATGACCCGCTCGTAAACATGGTCGATATTTACGCGACCATTTTAGAAATGGCCGGTAGCAGCGTCGCGGCGCGCGTGCCGTCGACGGTGAAGACCGATTGCCAGAGCCTTCTCCCGATGCTGCAAACGACCAACACCTCGTCGCGTTACGCCTACGCAGAACTGTTCAGCAGCGGAGCCAACACCGGCCAGGCCTTGCGCAATTCGCAGTATAAAATCATTCACTTCTACGACCGTCACGATGAGTTCTACGACCTGAAGAACGATCCTTATGAAAAAGTGAATCTGCTCACCAACGGCATCTCAGGAAATGCGCAGTCAAATTATTTTGGCCTGCTCATGAAACTGGCCGGCTACCAATCCTCCCTTGCTCAACCCACCGTGGTCTCGGCGTTTAATAACGGACAATTCTCCGCAACCGTGCCCGTGGCGAATTTGAACTACACCCTCTGGCGCGCGCCCGTGCTCGACGATTACGCATGGTCACCGCAAACCAACGCATTGGCCGTGACCAATGGAAGCAGCGTTTCCCTGACCGACACAAACGCCAACCTGCAAAATTTCTACCGCGTCGGCGGTTCAACCCCGTAACTAAAGTGACGGTGAGCCGATTGGTGCGGTTGTGGCGCGACGATTGTTGGGTCTGACGAAATAAAAATCGTTTACTCGTAGCAGCCGACGTGAGGAGGCTCTGATCTATTCCGTTGATTGCGGCGGAAGTTTGAGCCTCCTCACGTCGGCTACGAATTTGTTTAAAAAAAAGGGGAAAAAAGTTACTGCGACTGGGTGTTACTGGGTGCGATTGGGTGCGACCAGGTGCTACTGGTTCGAGTTCAGTCGCACCCCAGTCGCAGTAGCTGTCGCAGTCAGTCGCACTCGCCTCTTTTGTGGCGGTCGTCGTTTGCATTATTAGGTCAAAATCACACATACGACTGAAGTTACTACGGTGTTGGAGTAAAAGCTTCTTAGTGAATTGAGGTTTTTATTAAGAAAGATTCGGTCGATGGTGTTGTAGCAGGGCGCATGGTGAATTCGTGAGGGAAGTTGTTAACTCCTTCGTCGCGCTGTCGAGAAACTTCGTTTTGGTTTGGGTTCATTCGTCCCTTCGGGACTTATGGATTGTTTGTGGGTCGGTCCCGGCACTGAAGTGCCGGGCTATTTTCAATCGTCCCTTCGGGACTTTTACAGCGCACCTTCGTTTTCTGGCGTTCAAATCACAATATCGCACTTTCGGAGTGCGGCCGTCTCGGCCGCAGCAACGTCGGCTGCAACGACGCATCAGTTAACTCGCCGCATTCATCGCATCGCAAGTCGCAGCGCCCGAGACGGCGCACTCCGAAAGACTGCGTTGAAACGCACGGTAGTTTTACGCTAAAACTACGTTTTTTGTTTAATGCGTTTGGAATCAAACACATAGCTACTGCGTTTATTTTTGGGAAAAAATTTCACTTGGACAGCCTTTGTCCAAGTGGGTTTGCGAGATTGGGGGCATGAAAAATAAAAACGAAAATAAAAATAACGAAAACCGCGACAACAACGAAGCGACTCTGCGCCTCGTATTACCATTCATGGGAACGATGGAGGACGCTTACGAACTGTGTCGGCTTGAGCAGGACGACTTCTATATGTCGGCTTTCATGATCCAAAGTTGGATCGGACGCGCGTCGGTTTTGGTCGCCGCCGAATACGCGGAGAAAAAAGAAGCGCGCACGCGGTACCTTCAATACGGCCACCATTCCGCACGCGCCTTCGCGGAAATCATCGGTGATGCTTTAGGCAAGACAGAAGCTAAAGGCGATAGCGGTGCGTCATCCGCTGAGGTGTCCCGTGCGGAGGAGATCGTGCGCGATCAAATGTTCCTTCAACTTGCCACGCTCGATGAAACAAAATCGCGCACCTTCTTCCAACACATACTCCGATTTTCCAGCTTCGATGATCCGATCGCTGGCATCTGTCGTGAAGCGGTTATGAACTTTGCCACCGAAGTTCAGCTCAAACCACAAGCGGTGATTGAGTCGCCGTTTATCATGCATCCCAGCTTTGGCGACCCGCGCGTTGCGCTCATTTACTTTTGCGATTGGCTGGACTCGATTCTGCACCTAAAGACGCACGCGATGTGGCATTTGCAACCGGCCATGTTTGATCCCGATGCGGAAAAACGGGATCTGGCCGCCGGTGCGTTCGTTCACCAGCACATGGCCAATGCTGACGCGGAGACGAAGGCGAGATACAAGGCGCAATTCGAAGCGGCAGCCGAACATTATCCCGACTCGCCCAAGCAGCGGGCGATGGCTGTGACGCTCGACGGTGACGCGCCGCGCGTGTGGAATTACGAAGATGTGGACACTGCGGTGATTACGCTGTGGCCGCTGGTGAAACGGTTCAATTGGACGTATGTGGACCTGCTTAAAACGATCAGGCCGAGCGTGAAACGGCCTAAGCTGTATCCGTGTCATCGGGAACAGAGTTTTGCGACTTATTGCACGAACGTTCTTGGGTTGCGGAAAACGAGGAAAGGCAAGAGCAGTGATGGTGAATTGGTCGGCGCTGATGTTGCGCGACGGTTGTTGGGAACGAAGCCGTAAGACCGTAAATCGAAGCGCAGGTTTGCAACCTGCGGAACGGCAGATTGCAAATCGGCGCTACGAACAAGGGGAAAAAAGCTACCTTGACTGGGTGTTATTGAGCGCGACTAACTGGACTGCAGTCTCACTCCGGTCCCGGTAGCGGTCGCAGTTAGTCGAACCCCCGTTTTTTGTGGCGGTCGCTGTTTGGGTTATCATTTCAATATTACACATGCGGGCTGAGGTTACTGCAGTGATGGGATTAAAGTTTCTTAGTCGATTGTTTTTTAATTAGTAACGAACTACACCCACCAACGCGGTTTCCTTCGTCCAATGGGAACACTACTGCGACTGGGTCAACCAATTGGACTTCACTCCAACGGCGGGCCTTCATTCTGGCGGTTGAGTTCTCAATTGCCTGCCCCGACGGAGTGCTGTATTGCTTGTCACATAAAGACCGCCACGCACAGTTGAATCTCAACGTAATGCGGGGATCGGTCAACAATAACGAATTTATGGACCCTGCTATCCCCAAAGGTTTACCCGAAAGCAAACTTGTAAAGGCGTTGGCCGAAAGGGCCACCAATCGAAAAGACACGGCTTTCCCATTTCTACAACGGTTAGATGATTTTCGCCTGCGCGTCAGCGGCGAAGTGCAATTTATCAACCAATTATTTCCGGAATACACTCCGCACGATGCGAACTATCACCTCAGCAGGCTTTTTCATGTAGCCGACAAGTGTCTGACGAAGACTAAATTGGATAATATGAATTCTGCAGAGCTATTCGTACTAGCATGCGGATTATATGGGCATGATTGGGGTATGGCGGTAAGCGATACGGAAAAAGAATACATTCTCACCGGAAAGTTGCCGCTTGGCGCAAAAATGGATGACATCTGGGTTTTGGGAGATGAGCAAGCACGTTTAGAACATTTCGCGGAACAACACAAAATCGTCAAAGATCCCGATAGAGGTTTTATCGGAATCTCTTTAGAGATGTGGCGCTCCTATGTTCGCACAACTCATGCGTTAAGAAGCGGAGAGCGAACTCGCCGCTATTTTCGACCCTATGGCGAAGGCATTTCGGAAGCCCTGGGACGAGTGTGCGAAGGACACTGGCTAGACTTTTCTGAAATCCGGGATGACAACTACTTCCCTCAGGACTTTAGCGTTCTCGGTGAAAGCGTAAATCTAAGGGCGATTGCCATATATGTACGTTTGGTAGATTTGCTGGACATAGCTGATGATCGCACGCCATACGTAATCTGGAAGTTCGTTGCGCCAAAAGATTCCACTTCAAAAATGGAATGGGAAAAGCATCGTTCTCTACAACCCGTAACTTTTCCTAATTATCAACAGGGGCGGATTATCCAGTTCGATGGCAGCACGGAAGACCACGAAGTCTTTGCAGCATTAGAAGACTTAAAGGTTTACTGTGAAGACCAACTCAAGGAGTGCAAGGACACACTCGCATTGATGAACGATCCACGTCACTTTTTGGACATTTATCACATATCGTGGCGTGTAGTGTCCCGCGGGTTTAAGACGCCGTGCATAAGATTTGAGTTTGACCGAACACGGATGTTTGAAATCCTTAGCTCCCAAATCTATCAGGGGAACCCATACGTTTTTCTGCGGGAACTACTTCAAAACAGCATCGACGCCATTCGTATGCGCCGTCGTGCACTAATGGACAAAAAAATTGAACCAGGAGACCTCGGAACAGTAAACGTCACGATCGACCACAAAGACAACGGGGATGTGGTTATTACATGGTCCGATGATGGAGTGGGCATGGATGAATACATAGTTAAAAACTTCTTGGCTATTGCTGGTAAGAGCTATTACTCGAGTAAGGAATTTGAACATTTAGGACTTACGTTCGACCCAGTTTCGAAGTTTGGCATCGGAATTCTAAGCTGCTTTTTGGTCTCGGACAGAATCGAAATAGAAACCCGCAGAGATTTGTACGTTTCCCCCCACGCTCGCCCGCTTCGCATTCGAATTCCAGACATAGAAAAGCACTTTCGTGTCGAAAACGGCCCCTCGACAACCCCGTTTGGAACAACCGTGACTGTATATCTTCGCGGAGACAAACTTAAGGCCTATTTCGAAAAGCTGCCGTCGTTTACTCATTCAGGGTTTGAAGAGTCGAGAAGCTTTGAACCAGTCGAATACCTTAGTCGCATTGCCGGATTTGTTGAGTTTCCGATTGTGGTAACCGAGCGTGGAAAAACGACTATCATTCTCCATCCCCAACGAAATCTGCCTAAACACCTCTCTGTGGCGGCAAAGGATGCCGAGTTGCGCAGGCTGGATCTGGGAATTTGCTTAGAAGAAGCTGTGCAGCCTCAAGATGTAACCCTTGCGAAGAAATATCTTAGACAAGAGCAAATTAGCATCGAGAAAGATTTACAGTTAGCTGGATACGAGGGGGCCATCACCTATCTTGTGTTGAGTTCCGATCACTATGAACGCTATTCACAACATAACAGAATAAGGGTTGTCAACCGCAGCAAGCCGCGGGAAATCGAGGCTTCAATTCGGTTGTCGATGATGCACCACTCGGATAGTTTCCCACTTCCTTCTAAACCTCGCGACGGTTCTATATTCCGCGACGGCATTAGGGTCGTTGGGACGATGAATCCAAACGTATATCAAATAAGGGAGGGGGATATGAAAGGCCAAAAAAAGCTGACGAATTTGACCAGTATGATAAAAGCCGAAATCGACGTAAGCCGAAACAGTCTACTTGGTGCGAGCGCGGGCTGGGAAAGCACGGTTGATGAGGCACTGATGAGGTATTTCAAGAGAACTTGGATCGACGACGCAATGAACAAACCTCTTTTAGAGCGGGTTCGTTTACTCTCGGCTGGTGCGGCCCGGTACAACTTGTCCTGCGAGCAACTGTGGAACATAATTGAAAAAAAGAATTGGCCGATTCCGTTGCTTATCAAAGAAGGCCAATTCGCTGCGAAAACGTTCGACGAAGCGCATTCGATAGCTCAGCTACCCGTTCCTCTCATCCATGAAGCATCGAAAGTTGCTTCGCAATGGTGGTTTTCAGATCACACATATGACGGGGCGATGAAACTGTGGACTGGCGAACCCGTTGCGATCAGCGGTTATGCGTTGGACGCAGTCGGCGCATACTGCGATTCCGTAGGTATGCTTCCGCAGTTTTTTAACGCAGCAACCGAGGATTGGTGTCGCAGCATCCGCTTTCTTCGTGGACCATGGGAAGATGGTCCAGATCTCGTCCAGGAAATCTCCTTTCCGAGAACCAAGCCCCTCCACGAGGATTTGAACAATACCGCGCTAAAGGCCATGGCGGCGGATGCAGACAATGTAACAATTGCTTGTTTCGACTTTCTCCACGTCGACGACGAATTCGGAAATGTAGTTGTTCCCTTCCCTGCGCCTCACGAACACGCTTTCGCATACGGATGGGAATGGTTCAATCTCAGTCATCCAGTCGTTAAACGAATTATTCGCCTATGGGCTATCCGAGAGCTTGCTGAATCAGAGAACAAACTCAGTAAGGCTCAATTGGGTGCTTTAAACGACATTGGTCGGATTTTCGGCGAAGTGGAATCCGGATTGTTGGCGACTAAGCAAGAAGTCGAAAATGCTCAAAAATCGATCGACGCAACAGCGAAATTGTTAGTCGAATTTGGTCTCTTATCTAAAGCGGAGCCACGAATACTGCTGCCTCGAAAAGAAACTTTCATATCGGGAACGTTCTCCAGTCGACAAGCACAAGAAACACATAATGCTTTCGACCAACGTCCTGCAGAGCGGGAGTTTGGAGAACCTTTAGCGTAGGAAAAGCGATGTCTAGATTCCGAGACGACAATTGGGTCGTAGTCCGACCTAAAAAAGATTCCCTTCTAACACGCCAAATCTAATTTCCCTCGAACGGTTTTATTTAGCACGCCCGATTCTCACAAATAAGCGTAACCACGTGCGAATCACTTTCCTAGTAAAAGGTCGGTTTCACTAAGAAGCTTTTTGTTCAGCCGCGCGGCAAAATGGGCGGCATGAATGAAAATATAACTGAAGATCGGAACGGGGCAGACAGCTGCCATGACAAATTACAAATTACAAATGACACAGAAGTCCAAGACGCCATCGGGCCGTCTGGGCATCGACGCAATGGGAAGGTGGCGCGGTTGCCGAAGGGCGTTCGCGAACAGCTCAATGAATTGCTCGATGATGGGGTGGAGTATGCGGAGATCATCAAGACGCTCGGTGACGCGGGTAAGGGGTTGACGAAGCATAATGTTTCGCAGTGGGCGCGAGGTGGGTACCGCGATTGGATCAAGGAGCAGGAGCGGAAGGTTTT
>JAQGOW010000640.1 GCA_028293405.1 Verrucomicrobiales bacterium | reverse complement strand
TTGTGCTATTTGCTGTCGCAAAAGGATGTGAGTTTGATTTGGCCGCTGACATCGATGGGTTTCATCGTGACGACGTTTGCGGCGAAGTTTGTTTTGCACGAACAGGTGTCGGCGGTGCGATGGGGTGGAGTGATGCTGATTGCAATTGGGGCGTTGCTGACGAGCTACAGCGAACACGAGAAGGAACAGGCGGCAAAAGGCGCGCCACCGGCAGCGAATTCGCAACCGGCGCACTAGTCTTTGCTCTGCTTCAAGATGTCTTCCAGCAGTGATGCTGTGGCGATCTCATAAACCGTCGAGCGGTAATTTGCGTAGAGCGCCGTCAATGTGTCCGCCTCGATGTGGCAGAGGACCCTGAATTTGCCGGAACGGATTTTCCAAAAGCCTTCCAAATCACCTTCGAGTGGTTGAGGCGGCGTGTTTTTCAGCGCGCGTTTTAATTTCTGCCGGGGTTCCGGTGCGAGCGAATACAGAAACGTTTTAACCTCATCAGAAACGCGGACCTTCACTTAATGTCCTCAAGGTCATGGAACTTCATCTTACCGGCCTTGAATTTAGCGATAGCTTTGCGCGCCTTTGGGTCGGACAAAAAATCTATGGTGTCGAGCAAAGATTCGAGGCGCTCTCGTGGCACAATGTAGGCGACTACTTCGTTGTAGCGGGTGACTCCGGTGATTGCCTCAGACCGCGCGAGTTTCGGAAGGTTCGCCTGCGCTCTGGTCATGGACAATGTAGCTTTCATCTAAATGTTATGTAACACTTGAATCGAGACCGGTCAATGACGCTTGCTTGCGAACAGCGGAAGGAGCACCGCCGTGATCGCGACGCAAGTCCAGCCAAGGATGTCGCCGTGTTTGGTGTAGAAGGTGGGAGGTTGATCGTGGGAGCGGAGAGGGACTTCAGCGATTTTCCAGCCGGCTTGATGGATGTCCATTGTGTTTTCGAAAAAGGTTTCGTGAATATTTCCGTGTGAATCGATCCAGCAGGTCAGGCCGTTGTTGGTGCAACGCACGAGAGGGATTCCGTTTTCGATGGCGCGGAAAAGGGCGTTAATCGCGTGCTGCCATTGGACATTGCTGTCGCCGAACCAGCCGTCGTTGGTGAGGTTGAGAATGAAATCGGTTTCCGCATCCACGCGATCACGGACTTCGTGTGGGAACATGTCTTCGTAACAGATAACCGCCGGGAAATGAGCGCGCGGATTTGAGGTGGTGAAGAAGACGTCTCGACTTCCGGAAGCGAGGCCGGCGCCGGAAGAACGGAGTTTTCCGAGAAAGGGAAAAATGTTGGCGAGCGGCATATACTCACCGAACACAACAAGGTGTTTTTTGTTGTAGCGCGAGACGAGTTCGCCGGCCGGGTTGATGAGGAACGCGCTGTTCGCCCATTCGAGTTCGGCGGGAGCGCCGTTTGGTTTTGGCCGGGAATCGCTGGCGCCCATAACCATCCAACATTTTTTCGACGTGACGAGTTGGGAGATGATGTGTTGCGTGAATTTATTGCGCGTGAAGATGTCGGGCATGGCCGCTTCGGGCCAGACGAGGATGTCCGGAGATTTTTCGAGCGCCTGTTTTGAAAGATCGACGAGTTTGAGAAAGCGATTTGTCTTTTCATTCGCGTCCCAAATCGTGGGTTGCGGGATGGATGGTTGGACGAGTGCGATTTTGATTTTCGTTGAGGCGGTTTCAGGAGCGGCCAAGGTGCGTTGTCCGTAAATGACGGCGGCAATCGATGCGAGCAATGGCGGCAAAATTGGAAGGGAGGCGCGGCGAATCGAATTTCTTAACGCGATCGCAGTGACGAGTCCGACCGAACTCCACACGACTAGCAATGACACGCCGTAAACACCGGTGAAGGATGAGATCTGGATTAGCGGCAAAAACCGATATTGCGATGCGCCCAGAATGTTCCACGGAAAACCGGTGAACACGCGGGCGGTTCCCATTTCTATTGCGACCCATGCGGCGGCGCACATTAGTGGCCACAAGAGTTGATGTCCTACTGTAGCCCTTTTTAGGCGTTCGGGAAAAAGTCCATCGCGGGGGCCGAGGAGTTTCAAACACATCCAACACCATGCTGCCGTGAATGAAGCGAGAACGGCTGCGAGCGCCACGAAGCCTGCGATGGCGTGGACGTGAAATGGAATATAAAGGAGCCAATAAATCGAGCCGACCCAACGACCGAGGCCGGCACAGTAGGCGATGCGAAATTGGAGGCGTCCGTTTTTTTCGCAACAAATCCAAAGCATCAAGCCGGGGACGATCCATGCGCAGAGACTGATGTTGGGGGCGGGAAACGCGGCGGCGAGAAGCAGGCCTGCAGCGAAGGCGGCGAGCATGCGTGGCCAAGCGGATTTAGGACTGGGGTTCAACGAACATTAAAGCTGACGAAAAATTGCGCAAACTCAAGCTCGACGGGTTTTGCATTCAGAGGTTTTGGGAGCTTCTTGCTAAACGCTTGACTGATTCTTATTGGATGGCAGAGTCGGTGCATGCTCTCCCGACCAGTCAAAAGCGGTCATGCTTTGTCTGCGTGGCTCGCGATCTTTTGCGCATTCTCCATTCTCGTTCCGAGTGCGCGCGCGATTTATTATTGGGACGGCAATGGCAGCGCTGCAGGTGCGGGGAATGCGCCTTCGGGAACGTGGGATGCAACGTCGCCAAATTGGTCGGACAACGGCACTACTGACAACGGCAGCGGCACGCCTGCTGCATACCCGCAAGATAGCGCGGTGGCATTTTCTAATGGCGGGGACGCAACGGGGGCTTACACGATTACGGTTTCCACAAACAATGGATCAGTGACGGTTCGGGACATGCATTTCGATGATGGAACGGTGACGATTGTCGGTGCGCCATTGTTGATCACGCATGGATCGAATCTTATTTCAGTGTTGCCAGACCACGTGGCGACGGTGAATGTGTCGCTTCGAAATCCGCCGTCGACGACGGACGCTTTCCACAAATATAAATTGGGGACGTTGATTCTTGGGGGGACGAATACTTACAGCGGGGCTACGACGATTGAAGGTGGCGTGTTGCAACTCGGCGGGAATAATCGGCTGCCGTCGACGACCCGACTCATTCTGGGTAATGGCGGGACCGATAGTCTTACGGATACGCCGCCGACATTTGCCACGGGTGGATTTAATCAGAACCTGGCGACGCTTGCGATGACGGGGCCGACTCCGACATTGGCGCGCACGATTGATTTTGGGAATGGAAACAGCACGCTGCAGTTTGCGGATAGTCATTTGGAAGACTGGAGCACGGATACGCTGACGATTACCAATTTTACGTTAGGACAGGACAAGCTGCGCTTTGGGGTGAATGGCAATGGATTGTCGGCGAGTCAGGTGTCGCAGATTGCGTTTGCGGATTATGCGAATGCACCGGGTGTAATAGATAATGCCGGCTATGTGTTGCCGAATTTGCCCAAGTTTTTGAGCGCCCAACTTGTTGGGCAACCGCCGCAGATTGCGGTGACGTGGACGGCGTTAAATCAGAGAACGTATCGTTTGGAGTCGCGCAATGACTTTTCGAGCGGCTGGAATTTCGTCGGAGATTACGCTTCGAACGCGGGGACCATCACCGTGAACGACACTCCGAATACCACCGCAAGATTCTATCGGGTCACGTTGGTGCCGTGACGTTAGCCGCGTTCGCCCTGCAACAGGTCCTGTAACACACCGCCAAGTTTTTGGGATGCGGCGATGGTTTGACGCTGAAATTCCATGAGCTTCGGAATTCGACTGGGACGACTTAGCACGGTCCAAATCAACTTGGGATAATCGATTCGATCTTCCGACGTCATCAAAGCATTGAAATCCAGCGGGAGATCTTGATGGGCATCATCGGAAATGACACGGATCGTTGCGCTCGGGATGCGGAATTCTTTGCAGATGGTGCGGATGACTGACGATTCCATTTCGACCGCGTCCGCGCTGGTTTCTTTCCAGAGTTCGAACTTTTCCTCAGCCGTGATGGCGACGCGGCGGTGGCAGCAGAATTTCGCGGAGATTGCGCCGAGTTCGTCCAGTTGAGTGGCGAGGCCGGCGTCGAAATCTTCATCGTAAAGGATGTCGCCGACTTTGAGCTTGGGATTCAGACCGCCGGCAAATCCCGCGGTGATGACGCGGTCGGGTTTTACTTTGGCGATTGCTTCACGAATACCGCGCGCGGCGTTGGTGCGGCCCATGCCGGTGATCCAAACCTGGCAGAAGGCGCGCATGCGGACTTGTTCGCGATCGCCTTTAACGACGCGGACCTCGCGCAACGGCGAAAAGAATTTGGCTTCTTCCTTAACAGCGAAGCAGACCAGCATGTCGACTGGCTGATTCGGAAGTTTCCCCAACGGCCCATGACTGCTGGTAGCCATTGATTTATTTTATCCCTGATAAACGCTCTTTCCAAACTTTATAGAGTAAAACGGTGGCGTGAACATCGCGTGCACAATACTCGGCGATCTCGCGGAAGCGGCCCTCAGCCATCATCTGATTCACGTCGTTGCCGGAGACGCCGTGAGCTTTGGGTGATTGGATGCCGAACGCTTTGCAGTAAAAATCCAAATTGAACCGTCGCGCAGCGCCGTCGCGGCCGCTGACGTTGTAGAAGGTGAATTGCTCGAGCAGGTCGCAGTGGGGCTCGACCTGGTAACGGTAGCCGAGCCAGTTTTTTTGCGAGACGGGCACGTTGAGAATGGCCGAGCGCAGATACATGAATGGCACATCGAAGCCGCGACCGTTGAATGTGACGATGGAATCGTAATGTTTGGCGACGTCCCAGAAGGCGGTGAGTAATTCAGTTTCGTCAGCGCAGGCGACGTATTCTACCGAGCCCGGTAATTCGTCGCCGTCTTCGGCATCATCAGCGGTGAAGAGAACCTGGCCACGGCAACTATCGGCGTTGAGCATGGCGACGCAGACGACTTGCGCCGTGAAAGGCCAAAGGCTGAAAAAGCGCTGGATTTCGTCGCGCTTCGTTGAGCGGTCGGTTTCGTCCTCGATTTTCTGGGCTTCGCGAAACAGATATTCCTGTTGCGCTTCGTCGAAGTTTTCCAGCGGGAGAGCAGAGGTTTCGATGTCGAAAACCAATTTGGCCATGCGCGGAGAATACCGAATTGTTTTTTAAGGTGCGAGAAATTACCACTTCGCTACCAAACTTCGGACGGCACGCTGGCCAGCGACGTCTTTGCTGAACATGCGCGTCCAGTTGTAGACGTCGATGAAGCGGCAGTCGTGAAAACGGAGCGTGCGCGTGAAATGGTCTTCCCAATCGCTAGCGTCGTTCGCGCCCCACCACCATTCGCACGCGGCCCATTGTTGTTGGTTTTGGTTATCGAGCTCTTTGTCGAGCTGGCCGGCGTCTTTTGGGTCCAGGCCGTAAAAGCTCCAGCCGGGCGTGCACCATTGGTTCATCGCCGGCCAAAACGGAAGTTGCTTGTCCCATGGTTTGTAGGTGCCGCCTTGATGGGTGAAGACGAGTTGGCGGGGGAGACCGAGTTCAAACGTAGTGCGGCAAAGCTTTTCAAAATACCACGCGGTGACGAGGGCGATGTCGTCGCGCGTGATTGCACCATGATCTTTGAGACGAGCGCTGCTCAAGGCTGCGTAGCCAAGTTGAACCGCGCCGCCGCTTAAACCTTTGTTCCAATTTAGAACGGTCGTCGGGTCGTGCGAAGAATCGTTCGGCCATCGTTCGGCATAACGATTGCCGTCGAGGTAGTAGTAGGCGTTGTAGCCGATGCTCGTTTCCCAACCGAGTTTAAGCCCGCCGAGAAGCCATTTACGATCGGCTGGAAGCTTGCGATGCCACTCGACCATGATGGGAACGAGGTCGCGCAATGCTTGCAGGTGCAACGCCAAAATATTTGTGCTGGCGATGTTTTGCGCCGGAGCGACGCGGTGGATCGTCCCCCAATTTCTCCAGCTCACTTTGATGGCGTTGGTTGGACTCCAGTCGGTCCACTCGACATTGAACACGTTACTCGGGTTGTAGCCCGGTTTCGATGGGTCCCACCAATTCCATAAATCAGGACGACTTTCCCACCAGTTTTGGCCATCGAGCGCGATGAGCACAGGCACGGACGTTTTTTCACTGCACTCGAGAATCGTGCGGATGCGCGCCGCGATTTGATCCGTTGACGTTTGAAGCGTGCTAAAGATGAAGGAGACGCCAACGCGTAATTTCGGGTTTTCGACGACGTGGAGCGTTTTCGGAACTTCGTCGAACGCACTACGAACGGATTCGTCGGTATAAAAGTGACCCACACCCGGAGCAATGTTGAAGAAGAGATATTTTGGCGCGTCGTCTGCGAGCACTGTCAAACTAAGCAAAACCCACGCAGCCACTGTCGAAAGTAATCTCATCGTCGCTAGTTGGACTCGCATTGCGGCCGATTTATTCCGATTTGTTTGTGTTACGTCACAAACCTCTTCCCCTGAGTTTTACATTCGCTTAACAAATTTCGAATGGCGGCGGAACAAATCCTTAACGACGCAAAGTCATAGTAATTCCAGAAATTATGAAAACTCTTTCCAAACTCGCAGTGGGCAACGATGTATTCGTAGTTGAAACAACCACCGGAAACAGGTACCACGTCAGCACGACGTGCCTAACGATTATGCGGGCGTTGATGGAAGAACGTTCGGACGCGCACATCGTTGAGCAACTCTCGATGGATTACGACGTTACGATTGACGACGCTTTGCGCGACGTTAGTGATTTTCGCGGACAACTGAAAACAGCAGGACTTCTATGAAGCCGAGCAGTGTTGGCGTTTTTGCCATCGAATTCTTTGGTTGCAGTCGGAGAACTCACTATAAGCGCGCTGTGCGCTTGTGTTGACATGTTTAATTGGGTAAACTGGTTTTACCCAACGATGAAAAGAAAACGACCGCAGGGCGAGCGGTGGCTGGACGGTTTTGCCGCCCGGATTGCGCCCATTCTTGTAACCACATTGCTCTTCAGCAGCAGCATTTCGTCAACAGCACAAGTGCGGTCGTTCGGAGCGGATATTTCATACTGGAACTGTGGCTCCAGTTCCACCGGTATCTCCCAGGCTAACTGGAACACTGCCTATGGCACCGGTAATTGCGTCTTCGTATTCCATCGCGCGACGCGCGGCGGCACTACGGGCGTGGACCAAACCGCCGGCTTTCCTGGCGGCAGCGGCTCGCAAACACTCTCGCAACGGTATGACGATCCGCGGTTCATCCAAAATCTGACTCGTGCTGTTGCAGCGGGAATGGTGATTGGCCCTTACCA
>JAQGOW010000635.1 GCA_028293405.1 Verrucomicrobiales bacterium | reverse complement strand
CGCGAGCGTCGAGGTTGGCTGGATAGTCTGGCGTTTCCGCGACCCACAATCTGCCTTGTGGATCCCAGTCCATCGAGATGGGTTTTTGAATCAGCGGCTCGGCGGCGACTAGGTTAATGTCGAAATCGGGATGGAGGTTGAAAGTTGCAGCGCATTTTTCGGGAGCAGTGGGACCGCCTTCGGGATAGCGCAATGCAGCGAGTTCGTCTTTGCTGACGAGCGAATCGGCATCGCGCTTTCCTGCCCAGGCGATCGCGCGCAACAGAAGCGTGCGATATTGCGGCAGGCTGAACGTTTTGTAGTTGTGACCGATCAACGAGACAAAGGCGCGATGGTTGTTGGTTTCGTAAGTCCACAGTTGCGGTGCGATGTCGTAGATGGACGGGAATTGTTTGCCTCCGATGGTGTTTCGCGCTTCCGGCACGTAAGTAGTAGCAAGCACGTGCGCATCTGGCATCACGTGCAGGTCCCAATACATTTCGTCGTCGACATCGAAGTTCGAAGCGCCGCGAAGGATCGGGTGTTCGTGATCCTGGAAGTAACAGGAGATTTTACCTTCGAAGAATTTCGCGCGCTTATATTCCCAGGCACCGCCGACGATTGTTTTGAACCATTGCGCATCGTCGCTTGTGACGCCGTCGTGCAACACGACTATTCCGCCACCGCGGCTGAAAAATTTTTCTAGGTTCGCGCGATCTTCGCCGTGAATCGATCCACCGTTTTGACAGTAGATTATTAGAACGTCCGTTGCATTGAGTTGCGTAGCCGTCGGAAACGTCAGCGCACCATCAACCTTTGCACCGCGCGATTCGAGCAGCGGTTTCCAGTCTTTGAGGAACTGCGGCGCGTCGTGTTGGCCGGGTCCATGTGTCTTTTCGCCAGCGCGGATGAACACGCGCATGGGTTGTTCGGCAACCGCCGTCACCGCCATTACACAAAACGCAACAATGACAATCAAACGGGTCATGCGAGGGCGCTATATATAAACAATCGGTGCCGGTTTGGCATGCTCTAGTTGAAAAATCGGCCAAGCTGAGGGTTGAACTCCACATGAACAGCGCGAATTGACTTCGCATTGGCGTAATCGCAAAATTGAACAAACGCGTCAAACCCGCGTCTATCAGTTATATTATGTGTGCCCGTTCTAAATTTATCTCCTCAGTTTCTGTCGCATTAACGGCGGTGGTGATCGCCGGTTGTGCTTCGAGTGGCATCGATAATCCCGGTGGCCGTGGCGTTGTTGAGATGCGACCGGATGAAAAAGGGTTTGTGCAAGGGACGGGCGTGGAGTCGCAGGACATTGTCGCCGTGGCTGACAAAATGGCGCGCGGGATTATGGGCGTACCGGAAATTGCCAATGCGCAGAAGGTGCCGCGCATTGTTTTGTTGCCCGTCAAAAACGATACGCGGTTTCCATTCAACAAAGATATTTTTCTCGATGAAATCATGGCGCTGCTCAATGAGCGGGCGTCGGGTAAGGTTCGTTTCCTCGCGCGTGATCGCATTAGTGAACTGGAAAAGGAACGTGATTTGAAACGCACGGGTCAGGTGACGAGCACGACGGATCCGAACATCCAGCAGTTCAAAGGCGCGGATTTCATGCTCACGGGCAAGCTCGTTGGGCAGACGACGAAGACGAGCGCGGGCACGAGTGATTATGTGTTGTATTCGTTTGAGTTGATTGACCCGAATACGAGTGAGGTTATTTGGAACGGGTCGCATCGCATCAAGAAGCAGGGGCAGGTTGATGCGGCGTATCGTTGAGCGGGTTTTTAGCCACTGACCGGAACGTCCGGTTCGCCAACACGGATCAAACACGGATTCGTGTGAAGAAGTTCCATTCGAATGAAATTTTCTCTGCCTTCCATTGCGCTATCCGCGCTCGTGCTGGTGACGGGTTGTGCCACGACGGAGCCGACCACCTCCCATGCGCCGGTTGTTGGGGCGGCGCAATCGGTGCCGGCGAAGGATTTGGTGCTTTGGGAATATCGCGATGGGGTTTCGCATTTGCGCAAAGGGGAATTTGCGGACGCGAAACGGTTGTTGGACGAAGCAATCACGACCATCAGCGGGATTCGTGCGAATGACAAAAACGCGAAGAAGGCGCGTGGGTATTTTCACAAGGAATCGAAGAAAACTTTCCTCGGCGAACCTTACGAACGAGTGATGGCTTATTTTTATCGCGGCATTCTTTATTGGATGGACGGCGAACCGGATAACGCCCGCGCCTGTTTTCGCAGTGCGCAACTCGAAGACAGCGACGCGGAGGAACACACGTTCAAGAGCGATTATGTGTTGCTCGATTATCTCGATGGATTGGCGTCGGTGAAGCTGAGCCAGGACGGGGCGGACGCTTACAAACGGGCGTGTGAATTGGCCAAAGGCTTGAAGCTGCCGCCGTATGATACGCAGGCGAATGTGCTGGTGTTCGTGGAGTTTGGGAATGGGCCGGAGAAATATGCGGCGGGTGAATATGGAGAAGAACTGCGTTTTCGCGATGGACATTCGGTGGTGCACAG
>JAQGOW010000623.1 GCA_028293405.1 Verrucomicrobiales bacterium | reverse complement strand
AGCTCGGCAAAAGCCCCCGCCAGCTCCACGCCCGTCGGGCCGCCCCCGACGACCACGATGGTCATCAGCTCGCGCCGCTTCGCTTCGTCGCGCTCCGACTCCGCGTGCTCGAAGGCCATCAGGATCTTCCGGCGGATGCGCAACGCGTCATCGAGCGATTTTAGTCCTGGCGCAAATTGTTCCCACTCACGATGCCCGAAATAACTCGTCACACTCCCGAGCGCGAGCACGAGATAGTCATACGTCAAAACGTCTTTCGAGAGCACGACCTGGCGTTCAGCCAAGTTCAGGTCCAACACTTCTTCCATCAACACGTCGGTGTTTCGGTCGTTCGAAAGAATGGCGCGAATCGGCTGCGCAATATCCGGCGCAGACAGACCGGCCGACGCGACCTGATAGAGGAGGGGTTGAAACAAATGATGATTTTGCCGGTCAACAATCGTGACATGCGCGTTTGCGTGATCAAATTTTTGGCAAAATGTCAGACCGCCAAATCCGGCTCCGAGTACGACTACATGTTTACCATTTGTGTTCATGGTTACTCAATTTTTAGCTATTCCAGATAAAAAGCAAACGCATACTGGCAGGCCTTTGAACGTAAGTTGTTGATTTTCAACATTATGATGTTTGGAAGTGGGTCGAAAGAGGAGGGTCTCATCAGGGTTTTCCTGCACTTCAAAAACCCTTGCGGAAAATCTACAAGGGTGTTTAATAATTGATGTTAATCACTTGGATGGGCCGTGCCCATTGCTTCGATTGTTTCGGAGCTTTTGTTTGATGTTAGACCAATTCATGAAACTGCTTCAACCGGAGAGGGCCTCTTGAGTCGCCCTTATTCTCCTCGACCTGCTCCTGGTCCTTTTATTCGCGTCAACGGGAAGATACGCGCTCGCGAAGTGCGCGTTATCGACGTTGATAAAAAACAACTCGGCGTCATTTCGCTCGCTGATGCTATCAATCTTGCGCGACAGAAAAGCGTCGACCTCGTAGAGATCGCGCCCAACGCCAATCCGCCTGTTTGTCGCCTTGTCGACTTCGGCAAGTACCGTTACGAGTTGGCCAAGCAAGAAAAGGAATCCAAGAAACATCAGCACGCTAACAAGGTTAAGGAAATTCAACTTAGCCCGAACATCGACCCGCATGATTTCGGCGTGAAGTTCCAGCATGCGATCGATTTCTTGTGCTCGGATATGAAGGTCAAAGTGACCTTGCGTTTCCGCGGTCGCGAAATGGCGCATAAAGAATTTGGGTTCCAACAGGTGGATAAATTTGTCAAAGAACTGACGCCTTTTGGCCATCCTGATGCCGCCCCGAAACTGATCGGCAAAGGCATCAACGTGATGATCAGTCCGCTGCCTCGCAACAAGCGCGCGAAGAATCCGCGCGGCGAGGATATTGACGTCGAAGAGTCCGAAGCTGCTGAAGACGCGAACAACGCGACTAACGCGACTAACGCGAAGAACGACTCTGATAGCGAAAATGGCGAGAGCCGTGACGCGTCAGCGAAAAACGGTTCGGGCAACAAGGAAGTTTCCAAACTGGAAGTCGAAAAGTCTTAAGTTTTTTTCACAACAGCCGACGTGAGGATTTCCTTGCGTCGGCTTTTTACTTTTGTTGGGTCCACCCTCGCACTAAATCAGGGAACAAACAATTGGTGCAAACCGCATCGGAGTGTTCGCAGAAATCTCGAACCACTTGCAGCAAACCTTGCTGACTGGCTGCGGTCGTCATTCCGCGAAGAGTTCGGCCGGCTAACAAGCGCTGGCGCGCGAGCTTGAGCACTGAATTATCCTGCGCCGCGGGCCAGTTGAAGTAACGCTTCTCGGCGAGTGCTTCGAGTTTCTGGTTTTTGCCCGCGTGCGCGCGAATCCAGAACCACGGCAGGATAACGTTGATCGCGAGATCGGTCACGCGACTGGCACCGAGTAGCGGTTGCGGTTTGGAGAGGCGAGGGGAGCGCAAACTCCAATGCCACGACCAGAATTCGTCGCAATCCGGTTGTAAACATTCCAGGAGCGAATCGATTTCGGAAACGTCGGCATCATCTTCGACAAACCATTTTTCGAGTCGCTGTAAAAATTTTGGAGCAGCAACCCAATGTGCGGCTAATGCTAAACGTCGTTGCGGTTGGTTTGCGGGACGCAGTCCGTGAAAGCGCCACAGCGTTGGTGGCAGCGCGATGTCAGAAAATTTCTCGCGCTCGCGCCACCAGATGTCCCACAAATTTCGCAGGTAGGTGGCGGACGCAGGAGCGTCGGTCACATCGTCGGGAAGCAGTCCGCCGCTTCCAAGAAACCGCGCCTGCAACGTGACCGCTGAGCTTTGGCGTTCCGCAGTGACGGGTAAAATTTCAGCGAGACGTTGCATCGGCCAGACGTTTTGTTTGTAGCCGAGCGCGCGGAAAAGTCCTTCCCACAACGCCTGTTCCCAACCGGCTTGGCGCGCGCGCGCTTCCAGTTCACCGGCCTTGCGCTGAAGGCGAATCCACGCTGCTTGTTGCAAAAGCTCGACCACGCGTTCGGACGGAAGTTCGCTCAACGGCGCGCAACATTTCCCACGCCATTCGTCGGGCCAACTGTGGCCGGTTTCGCCACCGATTGCGGATTGGATTTCGTTGAACGGGGCGTCGAGAAAAGGCTCGAGCGCTAAGGTGTCCATCCTCGTGCTTCGTTCCGGTTTGTTCCAGACGACGTGCAGAATGACATTCTTGAACGCTGCATTGCGATCGTGCCCATGCCCATGCCAACCCGCTGGCACTAGATCAACTTCAATATCGCCGGATTTCGCGGCTTCACCTTCGAACTGGATCACGGCGCTGCGGAAGTCAGGACCGGACGCGTGGTTCCAAAAGCCCGGATGCAAAATGCGAACCGCTCGGCCATCAAGCGTCCGCAATTTGTCGCGCACAATCCGTTGATGATGCCAGATGCCTTGCACGAGACGCTCGGATGGTTGCGGTTCGTCCGGTTCACGAAGAAAAAGGCGCGTTTGGTTTTGGGCGCGCCATTGTGCGTAAAAGTTATTCCGCGGAATTCCCACAAGTGCCTAATCTTTAAATCAGGCGAAGAGTTTTGTCACTAATTCACCTTCGACGTCCGTTAGGCGGAAATCGCGTCCCTGAAAGTGATACGTCAGCTTCGTGTGATCAAAGCCCATCAAGTGCAGAAGAGTGGCATGCAGATCGTGCACATGAACGCGGTCTTTCACCACGTTGAAACCAAAGTCATCCGTTTCCCCGAGCGTCAGCCCCGGTTTA
>JAQGOW010000616.1 GCA_028293405.1 Verrucomicrobiales bacterium | reverse complement strand
GAGGCTAAAGCTGCTGAATACGGCGAAAAATTCTTCCAACTCGACCCCGATAAAGTTGGCGTCTCCAACGGATCCGAGTGGCTGATGTATTACCATCTGCGCAACGGCAACAAAAAGCGCGCCCAGGAAATCGCCGAGTTTTGCGGCGACGTCTACTCCGCGCGCGGCCTGAGCACGCTCGCCGGGTTCTACGAGACCACCAGCAACTATGCCAAAGCCTTCAGCACCTACGTCGCGCGCGAAGAGCGTTACAACGAGTGGGGCGACGTCATCTTTTTCATCAAACGGTATCAAAAAGCCACCGGCGACACCGCTTACGACGGCGAAATCAAAAAGCGCCTCAACAAAATGTTTCCGAAAGGCACGGAAAAGGTCGCGTTAAAAGATTTCACCAATCCGCCCACCGACGGCGTCCTCATCAATCAGGACAACGACCTTCTGCGCGCCGCTGGATTAAGCAAAGGTGACGTCATCGTCGCCACGTACGGAATACGCATGCATTGGCTCGTGCAATACATTTACATGCGCGACAGCAAATCGACGCCGCTCGACATGATCGTGTGGAAAAAGGACCACTACGAATCGGTCGTTGCCGATCCGCCCAATCATCTTTTTGGCGCCGACTTCCGCAATTACGTCGTTAAGAACAGCCAGGAATAAATCACTGTGGCGCGAATTCGCGCACGTCGCTCGACTTGCGCACAATCTCGCGCATCTCCGAAAGCGAACGAACCTGACCACTCGCGCGCAATTGCGTCAGTAAATTTCCAAGCACCGTCGTTTCAACTGGTCCAGCAATCACCGGTCGCTTGCAACGATTCGCCGTGAGTTGATTCAACAGATCATTGCGCGACCCACCGCCGACAATGTGAATGCACTCAATCTTCTCGCCGGACACCTGTTCGAGCTTCGCTAATACGTCGCCATATTTATTAGCGAGACTCTCCAGCGCACAACGCACCAACGCGCCTTCAGTTTGCGGCACCGACTGTTTCGCCTCGCGACAACAAGCCTGAATCGCCTCCGCCATATTCGCCGGATTCAGACAACGCGCGTCATCCGGATCAATCACACTCGAAGTCTTCTCCGCCGCCGCCAGTCGAACCAACTCCGCGTAATCAAAATTCTTCCCACGCACTTCGAACGACCGCTTCAACTGCTGCACCAGCCAAAGCCCCATGATGTTTTTGAGCACGCGCCAGGTCCCATCGATGCCCCCTTCATTCGTGAGATTCGCCTCCAAAACATTTTTTGAAAGCAACGGCGTTTGCGATTCAATCCCCAGCAACGACCACGTCCCCGAACTGATATAAGCCCAATTCGCCCGACCCGTATTCGCCGTCGGCACACCCGCAACCGCCGCCGCCGTATCATGCGTCGGAGGCGCGATCACCACGACGCGCCCCAGCCCGGTCAGCGCAGCCACCGACTCGCGCAATTGCCCGATCTTCGTGCCCGGTTCCACCAGCTCACCAAAAATATTTTCCGGCAACCCAAACTTCCGCAACATCTCAAAAGCCCACGTCCGCCTCGCCGGGTTCAAACACTGCGTCGTCGACGCATTCGTAAACTCCACCACACGCGATCCGCACAAACACCAATTCAACCAATCCGCAATCATCAGAAACCGATCCGCCGACGCGAGCAGCTCAGGATTCGTTTTCTTCAGCGCGAGCAATTGATACAGCGAATTAATCTCCATGAACTGCGACCCTGTATTCGCAAAAATCTCATCACGCGAAACTTTGCCAAACGCCTCCTCCATCATACCACGCGTGCGCCCATCGCGATAATGATACGGCAACCCCAGCATCTCATCTTTCCTATCCAGCAAAACAAAATCCACCCCCCACGTATCCACCCCGATCGACACCACCGCATCACCAAATTTTTTACCGGCGATCGCCAACCCATTCTGAATCTCCGCCCAAAGCCGCACCAGATCCCACCGAAAAGTCTCGCCCACCCAAACCCCGCCATTGCCAAACCGATGCACCTCCTCCAACCCCAACCGACCACCATCCCAGCTGCCAGCCATAACGCGCCCACTTTCCGCGCCGAGATCAATGCCCAGATAAATCTGTTTGCTCATATAATAAATGTAGGAGACGAGGCACCGAGTCTCAGACCTTATCCGCGCGAAAAAAAGCGGAAAAGTGTGGCGGGCGGAGCGCGGCCTTCAGGCCGCTTCAAAGTAGACAGCACGCTGGCTTCGAGAATTGAGGCAAGATTATAGCGACGGCTTGCTTTTCATGAAAGGTAGGGACGATGGCGCTGCCTCGTCCTCGTTCAGAATGAAACGACCGCGCCGCCTCGTCTATATCAACGGGAGGGCCGAGCTGTAATCCACGCCGCGCGTCACGACCGCCACTGGACCAAACGAATTTAATCCTAGGTTCGCTTCCTCTCTGCTATTTGCTATTTGCGATCGCCGCCCAACCCGCCTTGTTGCACCCATTTCAATTGATCCTATAAACCGACCAATTCCGCTCACCTGTTCGTCCGGCTCGTTTCAAGCGCCGCGTCCACCGTCCGACGGCGCTCATCCTCGACCCGACGCCGTTCATCTTCCACTTTGCGCCGATCATCCTCGACTCGACGATGTTGGTCCTCCACTTGACGACGGCTATCCTCGATCTGGCGGCGCTCCTGCTCAGAATTGCCGCCTTTATTACTACACCCAGTCATGAGCAAAGCGCTCAATCCAAGTATCGAAACCAATTTCATAGTCAGGTAAAAGCGGTTATTTAGACAGCAACCCTATCGCAAGTCAAAACCTTCACCTTTCATTAAACCCCGCCGTTTCAACTCGGGAGACTGCCGAACCGACAAAATCCTCTTCACACATTGGCTGGAGTGACTACGCCGGCAGAATCAAAAACTTCTTAGCTGCTGGAGATTTCTGTTAATAAATCGCCAGAAGGTTTGAGCAGGTAATCAAGATTGACAATAGTAACATAAAAGTTACCATATGAATGCACCGTTCGAGATTCGAGAATACTCCGAAGGTTCCCGGTCCCCGTTTCGCGAATGGTTCGACGCACTAGACGCGGTCACCGCAGCGCGTGTGGATCGATATGTCCGCCGCCTCGAAGCCGGCAATTTCGGTGCAGCAAAATTTTTGATGGATGGTGTGTTTGAAGTGAAGATGGATTTCGGCCCTGGCTACCGCGTTTACTACGCTCGCGAAGGCCGCAGAATCATTCTCTTGCTCGGTGGCGGCAGTAAGAGACGACAAAACGCCGACATCGCGGCAGCAGTCGGACGATGGAAAAAATACAAGACAGGACAATAATATGGCTTTAACCCGAGACTACAAAGAAACAGTCACCGCCCGCATCAAGCGCGACCCAAAATTCGCACGCGCGCTTTACACCGAGGCTCTCACCGCTCTGCTTGAAGGCGAAGTTGAAGAAGGCTTGTCCATGCTGCGCGACCTTGTCCACGCCCAGATCACCTTCAAACAGCTTTCGCGCCAGACCGGTTTGGGCGAAAAAAACCTCCACCGCATGCTTGGCCGTCGCGGCAACCCGACCGTCCGCAACCTCACAAACATCGTTCGCACCATCGGCCATGATTTGAAATTGAAACCCCAAATCAAAACCTCGACCTCTCATTGACCCAGCGTTTCAATGCGGGGATCAGACGGTGTGATTAGACCCCGAACTGTTTCAACGGTTTCGTCCTTCTTTGTAACTTCTGATCTGTAATTTGGAATCCCTATTTCAAATCTCAAATTTCCAATTTCAAATCCACTCCGCACCGTCTGTTTCTGCCCGTCCGCAAATCCCGCAGGGATGACCGAAAATAGCCCACCGTTTCAACGGTGGGACGCTATATTCAAACGAAGTTTCACGAAAGCGCGACGAAGGAGCTAATAAACCTATATCCATCCGCTCTCCTTTCCTGCGCGTGTTTCCACAGACCGCATCGCACCTCGCGCGATCCTTCATAACCTAAGGAGCGGGTGGTAAGCGGAGAGAATAAAATCTCAGCGGTTTACTGCCCGCTTGTGTGTCGGAGAATTGGTATTCCCCCGGAGATGTCTCGACGACTCCGGGTAGCACCGCCCAATTGGTCAACGGGGTGGAAACGTTGGTGGTGGCCAGAACCGTGGGAAGAGCGCGCGGCGTATAAGTAAAACCCAGTTGAAATTGTCCATTCGTTACTGGCATCGGGCGGATCATGGGAAACGACGCGCGGATTTCGACCATTTTTGATGGGCTTGGGATCGCGTTAACAAATACCGTCATCAACGCGTGGCCCGGCGGGAAATTTATCAGCGGCACCGATTGCAAGCTGTTTGAAGACCAACTGAGCAGCGGTAGAAACGCGGTCTGCCCATTTTCCAAACTTCTCAATTGAAGAAGCGGATAGTCACTGGCTGAATCCTGGGCTTGGCCACAAGAGCCAGTGGTCAAACCCTGAAAACCGGAACCAGTAATCGACACAGGGTGCCAGAGTTCAATTGGAGCGGACGCATCGATTTGAGGCTGCGGAGACGGACTAGGGGCGAGAGCAGGTTTGTACACTAATGCATTGGTGGGTATGCCCGTACTCTCACTGCCGGC
>JAQGOW010000602.1 GCA_028293405.1 Verrucomicrobiales bacterium | reverse complement strand
GATGCTCGTCATTTCGGGGCAAGTGAAACGCGAGACGTGCATGGCTTCTTATGATTTGCCGCAATTGCGTCAACTCGGTGATCAGGAGGTCGATATTGTTCGCATGGTGAAGGGGATTGCAAAGTATGCCGCGTATGTGAGTGATCCGACCACGATTCGTTATCACCTCGAGCGAGCGATTTATTTAGCAGCACACGGCCGGCCGGGACCCGTTTGGCTCGATATACCTGTTGATGTTCAGTCGGCAATGATCGAACCAGAACAGTTGAGGGCTTACGATTCGAAGGAAGACGAAATCAAAGTCGATCGGGCCGCCCTAACCAACGCCGTTGCGGACGTTCTGGAAAGGATCAAGAATGCAAAACGGCCAGCGATTCTGATTGGCACCGGTGTTCGATTAGCCGGTGCGATTGAGCTTTTTGAAACGGTCGCGCAGAAGCTTGGGATTCCAGTTACCACGGGTTGGACGGCGCACGACACCATTGCGACTGACAACCCAGTAAATTGCGGTCGTCCGAGCAGCGTCGGTGATCGGCCTGGGAACTTCGCGCTGCAGAATTCGGACGTTCTGCTGATTGTCGGGTGCCGATTAAACATCCGCCAGATCAGTTACAATTGGGAAAATTTCGCTCGGTATGCTTACAAGATTCAAGTCGACATCGATGAAGCCGAGATGAGCAAACCGACGGTGAAACCGGACATGCCGGTGCTTGCGGATGCCAAGGTGTTTCTCGAAGAACTGAATCGGCAAATCGACGCCTCCAGTTTCGACCCGATGGCGCATGGCGATTGGCTTGCCTGGTGTCGCAAGCGGGTGGCGCGTTATCCGGTCTTGACCGAGAAGCTGCGAGCAGTGACAAAGCCGATTAATCCATATCGGTTTATTCATGATCTATCGAGGGAGCTTGAATCCGGAGACACGATTGTTTGCGGTGACGGCGCGGCATGTGTGGTGCCGTTCCAGGTCGCTCACATCAAGCGTGGTGTGCGGATGTTCGGTAATTCTGGCGACGCTTCGATGGGATACGACATCCCCGCGTCGATCGGAGCGGCGGTTGGGAGCGGTCGACGAATCATTTGCCTTGCTGGCGATGGTAGCGGCCACTTCAACATTCAAGAGTTGCAGACGATTAAGCATCACAATCTGCCGATAAAAATTTTTATTCTGAATAATGGCGGATACCTCTCCATGCGAATGACGCAAGGTGGCTTTTTCAAAGGCAACTACATCGGTGAGAGTGCGCGGAGCGGTGTTTCATTTCCCGACTACGTAAAAGTTGCGCAGGCGTATGGGTTGCAGGCAATGGCGATTGAGGAGGCGGATTTTGCGGCTGATCTGCAGAAGTTTTTGGCAATTGAAGGGCCTGCATTGTGCGAAATAAAGCTGGACCCCGCACAGGGTTTTGAACCGCGCTTAACTTCGCGTCAGTTGCCCGATGGCAAAATTGTGACGGTTTCATTCGAAGACATGGCGCCGTTCCTGAGCCGGGAAGAACTTGCCGAAAACATGCTGGTCCCATTTGCGAACTGATGACGATTCAATCGGTCATCCTGGATTTGGACGGGACGCTGATTGATTCCGCCGCCGGAGTTCAGGACAGCGTACAGTTCGCAATTGCGGAGGTCTTGCCGCAGCATCCATTCGACCGCTGCAAAGTTAAGGTGGGTCCGCCAATTCGTGAGATGGCTCGCAATACGTTTCCAGATATTGCGGAGGATTTGATCGATCGAATCGCGATATCGTTTCGCAAGCACTATGACTCGGTTGGCTGGCGGAACATGGTTCCATACGAAGGAGCCGTTGATGTGCTGGCGCGATTTCGCAACCGAGGGATCCCGCTTTATTTGGCGACGAACAAGCCGCTTGCCCCAACGTGCGACATCCTTCAGCAGTACGGGATGGCGCAGTATTTTACGGAGTACGTCTGCATCGACTCAACGAAACCGCCGTTTGCGGGCAAAGCCGATATGCTGCTTTACCTCGGCAAGCAGCACGGGCTCGAAGCGGGAGCAACAGCTTATGTCGGCGATACAAATGCCGATTTTGAAGCTGCGGTGCGTTGCGGTATGCCGTTTGTCTTCGCGAGTTTTGGTTATGGCGCGATCAGTGGAACGGCGTTCCGGACCATTGCGACCCTGAAAGAGCTTACGCCTGAATGGCTGCGGTGACGGTCGACCGTAGGAGTTCTTTACTTGGGGTAAGGGCGTCCCTTATACTGGCATTATTGGAAGTTCTACCCTGACAAAACACACGTCATGAATCGCGACATATTTGAAGATTTGTTTGTGCTTGAGATGACCAATAATCATCTCGGGAATCTGGATCGTGCTCTGAGAATAGCCGAGCAACACGCGCGCATCGTCCGGTTTAACAATGTTCGGGCGGCGATCAAACTTCAGTTTCGCGACGTCGATTCCTTTGTGCATAAGGACTTTCGCGAGCGCACTGACATTCGCTACATCCGACGGGTCACCGAAACGAAGATGTCGAAGAAGGACTATGAGACGTTGGTAAACGCGATTAAGAAATTTGGGTGCATTCCCCTGGCAACGCCGTTTGATGAAAAATCGGTGGACTGGTGCGTCGAGTTCAACCTGCCGATCATTAAAGTCGCGAGCGCGGATTGTAATGATTGGGTTTTGCTAGAGAAGATCGCGTCGACGAAAAAGCCGGTGATTGTCTCGGTCGGTGGAGTTTCGTTGAAGGACCTGGACGACATGGTGACGTTCTTCGAGAACCGCAATATTCCGATGGCAATCAACCACTGTGTTGCCGCTTATCCGCATGAAGATTCCGAGTGTGAATTGAGCCAGATTGATTTTCTCAAGAATCGCTACCCGAATCACAC
>JAQGOW010000592.1 GCA_028293405.1 Verrucomicrobiales bacterium | reverse complement strand
TTGTGATGACTCGCCATCATCGGACCATCGTACACGTCTAACGCGTGAGCGAACGACAGGTCCGAAAGATGAGTGACGTCAAGGACCATGCCGATGCGCTGGAATTCTTTCAGCAGGCGAACACCGGCTTGGCTGAGTGGACCATCCGTCGAAGTGCCGCACGCATATTGGCTGCGGCCGTAGTGAGCAGGCCCCACGCATCGTAAACCATCGTTGAACCATGCTTCGGCTTGCTCTGGTTGCAGGATTGGATCGGCGCCTTCCATTCCGAGAATAATCCCGAGCGGCGTGGTCGCTGCATTTTCCTGCCACGCCTGCCAGTGGTTCGCGAGGTCAGCACGTGTTTTGATGATCCGCACCACACCTTCACGTTCTAGCTGGCGATAGTAGGCGAGTTGTCCCTGGGCATGTCCGTAGGCGACGCGCTGTTGAGCGTAATCCAGGTCCGTGCGTTTAACGGGCGCTTTCGCCAATTTGTCCGGACCGCTGCGCGCCATTAACGTCGCCACACAAACTGCAACATTCGCGCAACGCAGTTCCGGAAACGAAACGGTATTAAGACCCCGCGCCAATTCGTCGGTCATTCCGACTTCGCTCCGGCGAATGTCCGAAATGCTTTGCGTCAGATCGCGATTAAAATACATCGCGCTCCAGGCCAGATCTAAATGGGCATCGATGAGTGGTCTCATGATCATTTACACAACTCGCGCAAAACGCAGTCAGTGGCTTCCAGAGTTTTTTCGATGTCCGCGTCGCTGTGGGCGAAGCTGATGCTGCCTTGCTTTGCGGCAACAGGAAAATGGTAGATTCCTCGATCAATCAGCGCGCGGCGATATTTCACGTCAAAATCGCCATTGTGTTTTTCAAGGATGTCCCACCAATCGCGCGGTTCTTCGTCCATAAAATAAACACAACTCGCGCTGCCGATTCGAGATATGGTGACGGGAATTTTGTGTCGGGCGAACAGTTCGCGCTGTCCTGCTTCCAATTTCCGGCCAAGCGCTTCGAGTCGCCCGTAAACGTCATTCTTCGCGTCCATTAATTTTTTCAAACACGCAAAGGCTGCTGCGACGGGAATCGGGTGAGCATTGTAAGTGCCTGCAATCAACACCCGTTTCTTGGCATCGCTCGACACTGCCAAATCCATGTAGCTGGATTTGCCGGCCAGCGCCGCGATTGGAAAGCCGTTGGCGATCGCTTTTCCATAAGTGCTCAAGTCTGCCGTGACACCAGCAATCGGCTGATAACCACCGAGGCTTGCGCGGAAACCAGTTTTCACTTCATCGAAAATCAAAAGGAAGCCGTAGCGATCCGCTAAGTCCCGCAATCCTTTCAGATAACCCGGCTGCGGTTTTACAACACCAATGTTTTGCAAAGCGGGCTCGGTGATGAGCGCGGCGATAGAATATTTTTTCGCCACGCGTTCGACGGCATCGAGGTCGTTGAATGGAACTGTGCGCGTGAGCGCTTGTTCTTCGGGCGGTATGCCGGCAGTGATAGGCACGCTCGGACATTCGTCACCGACGATCCGTTTTCCACCGAGCTGTTCCCGACTGCTCATCAGATTGGTCGCAACGGCATTGTGATGGCCGTTGTAACCGCCTTGCATTTTGATGATGTGCGACCGCCCCGTCCACGCGCGCGCGACACGCAAAGCCTGAGCGGTTGCTTCCGAACCGGTATTGAAAAACTGCACCTTGTCAGCGTGCGGAACAGCTTGGAGAAACAAACGGGCCAGCTCGCCTTCTTCCTGCGTCGGGCCGCTGCCATAATTGGACAGGTTATCCTGTAACGCTTTGATGACGGCGGAGTTCAAGTCGTCGTCGTTATGGCCTAAAATGTATGGAGCAAAACCGGCGTGGTAATCGATGTATTCGTTGCCATCGATGTCCCACAGTCGCGAACCTTTTGCGCGCGTGAACGCAATGACCGGATCGCCTTTGCGATTGAGCGAGGCGAGTCCGCCCGGAATCGTTTTGGAATTCTGTGCAAGCAACTGTTCTGATTTCAGATGGTTCATGGAGCAACTTCTTCTCCTTTTACGACGCCAGCGCTGGCGCGAGTGGATGAAATGGGTTTAATCAAAAACAAAAGTGCCGCAGCGACAGCGAGACAAACGGCCGAGAATTGGAAAATTCGGCTGACGTCGATTTGCGCATCACGTAAAGCGCCACCTATGAAAATCGTAAGCCCGCCCACGAAGCAGGCAAACATGTTGAGAATCCCATAACCGGTGGCGCGGTAGCGTGCGTCGGTGATGAGACATAGAATCGGCATCATGTTCGTGTCCGCGAACGAACGCATCAATCCATAGATCATAAGCCCGACGATCGCGACTGCGAGCAGGCTGGTGTTCGCGGCAAGCAGGATGGCCGGAGCAGCAACGAAAAGACCGATCATGGTGATGGTGATTCTTCGGCTTTCACCGGAGCGACTCCATCGATCTGTCAGCGCGCCACCAAAAATCACACCGCACAATGCAGCCGCCTGCAAGAAGCCGGTGGCGGAAAAACCAGCGACACCTTGTTTCAGGCTGAACTGTTCCTGGAAATACGTTGGCATCCAACCGTTGATGGCCCACCCGACGATTCCAAGCAGACCCCAGAAAATAATCGCGACATAAAATGATCCGCGACTGAACAGACTCGCAAGCGCAGGCAGAAATTTCGTTTCCAAACTCGCA
>JAQGOW010000569.1 GCA_028293405.1 Verrucomicrobiales bacterium | reverse complement strand
GCCGGCCGCGCCGGAGCGTTGGCGCAGGCGGGTGGCCGACGGGACTCGAACCCGCAACAACCAGAACCACAATCTGGGGATCTACCATTGATCTACGACCACCAACCAAGGCCGAATAACGTATGTTTCCCAGCCCCCAGCGTCAAGCCGAAGCATTCAGCACATTTGGGCTGTCCTACCAATCAAACACCGTAATCGCGTCCAAATCCTTGAATTTATCGCCGACTTTGATGTGCGGCGTCGTTGCTCCGTCATAGTCCAGCACCCGGTGCTCGCCATTTTTCTCGATCATGAAAATCAAAGGATCAACCAAAGCCGAAATAATGAAGTTGGACGGCGACATCTTCACAATCACCACCGGCTTCCCGTTAACCGTCGTCTCGCCCGTCTTCACAAAGTCGAACCCAACAGTCTCCGCGCGCGACAAAGCGATATAGTGACACTTCACCGCCTCACCGCTCATCAGCTCCTTCCAATGCGACGCCAGGCACGGATAAATCATGTCATTCACGACCGTATCCGATCGGAACGTCTCGCTGCCCGTCTTCGTTTTGTTGCCCGTCGTAAACTCAAAAACCAGCTTCGCTTTGTCCCCGTCGCGCACCACTTTTGCCGACCCTTTGCTGCCGGTCTGTGGATCATCCAACTCGTAAGAAACCAGTTTGTCCCCGTCGTAAGTAAGCCATTCACGCGCCGCCACTTTACCGTCAGGCGAAGTGAATTCCCGCGCGGCTTTCACGGAGTTACCGTTGCGGCTGACCGTCCGGCTCAGTTTAAAAAGCACCGTCTTCCGGTTTGACCCACGCGCGTAAATCGTCGCCGTGCGAAAAAACGGTTGCTCATATTTAGAAATCGAATCCGCCGCCGTTGCCACCAATGCTGCGAACAAAATTAACACCAAGGGAAGTCTCATTGCTGTTCAATCAAGCATTTCCTCAGCCATTGCAATTCCAAAACGCTTGTGTTTACTTGTTTTCGAATACCACCTCCTGCATACTAGAACAGCGTTAGTTATGACCGTGCCCAAATCCGATCCGACCCGCCGCCCGTCGGGCTTTACCTTGATTGAACTCCTGGTTGTGATTGCCATCATCGCAATCCTCGCCTCCATGCTTTTGCCCGCGCTCGGCCGCGCCAAAGACAAAGCCAAGCGAATCGCTTGCCTAAACGACTCCAAGCAAATGGCCATCGGCAGCCAGCTTTATGCCGATGACGACTACCGCGGGGCGCTGACGGGCGTTGGAAACTACTCCGACGACAATCTCAACTGGCTTTACCCAAGTTACATTAAAAACCTAAAAACATTCATCTGTCCGGGAACCCAAAACGTCATCGCGAACAAGCCGGTTCCTTGCCAGGGCTTCGGTGACCCGAATAACGAGACTGGCACCACTCCCAACACCGGCCCCGCCGTCCCGTTTTATTCTGCGTTGCACACAGTGCCAGACCGCATGCATGAATACCCCAACTACATCGTTGATCTCGACAACAACGCTGCCAAAGGCCGCGAAGATAAAAGTGGAGGCCACAGCTACGAAGTTGCGGGATTTCTAAACGGATCAGCTAACGGAGCTGGTCTGCGCAAAACTCAAAAGTCCGTCGTCGGCTACACCTATAAACAGAACTACACCACCTACCCCCAATACAACGTTTTCGGCACCCGCGCCGGTGCCTCCGATATCTGGCTTATATACGACGCCGACGATGGCGACCCGACCGATTCAACGCGCCTGAACGAAGACTTCCCCGACAAAGGCGACAACCACGGCATCCTTGGCGGCAACGTGGTTTTTGCCGACAGCCACGCCCAATGGGTGCCGCGCAAACAATACCTACCCTCATTTATCAAAGGCTGCGACGAGAACCATCCAGCCATCATCGGCGGCCTGCCGTAAGGGTAGGACGTGTCGCTCCGCGCGCGCCGTTCCGGTCACATATTCGATATTGGAAGCTGGACGTTGGACGTTCCTCTTCCTCCGTGCCTCTTGCGAGCCGGACGTTCCGGCTAGTAGTACTTATTCCGGTAGTAAGTAACCTTCAACTGCTCCTCCGGCGGATACATCGCTGAAAACGCATCCACCATTTCCGGAATCCTCATCAACATCCATGGCGACAAATAATGCCCGCCGTTCTTCGTGTAAACGATGTTATCCGCGATAAACACCGACGAATGGATAATCTCGCCGTTCGCCTTTGAAACAAACACCAGATCGCCATAACGCGCGTCCGTGAACACCGGATAATAATCCGTCTCGAGAGTCTTCCGCACCACCGCCGCATTCGTGAACGCGTTATCTGGCGGATCCTTGAAAAAGTTAAACGACGTCCAATGACAATTGTCATGCTCCAACGGTTCCATCGACGGAAACGCGAACGTATACAGCCGCGCCGACGGTGCCGGCGGCAACAAATTGATCAACGAAATCCGCGTGCCGCCCGGCACCTTCGTCAACGACTCAAACAACGGCCGCAAATCCTTCTCCGTGCCCGCATGCGCCCAGTATTTGAGCAACTCATCCACATTCGACTTATCATCGATCGCCAGCTTCAACAACAACGTCGATCGCCGCGACACTGCTTTGGCCAACCGCCGCTTATCATCGTAAGTCTGCAACTTGCGCATCACCAACGGCAGGTCCGCGAAAAACTGTAACTTCCCATGTGGAAAACAAAGCTGCTTCACTAGCCCGATCGTCTCATCCGACACCCCGCTCTTGTCGAAGAACGTCTTCATGTCATCCGACGGGAAAAAGAAAACATCCTGTTGCGAAGAATTCTCCGGCCATTGCCCGAGCGATTTGTAAATAGCCGCCCGCACATTCGGACGCAGCGAAACGATCGTCTCCGTCGGCGCCGTCACATAAATCCCGCTCCCGGCCGTGTCCCACTTCGAATTGGCCAATTGACTATGCTCAGCCGCCGTGATCCCCGCGCGATCCATCAACGCGATCGCCGTCTCCCGATTCATCCCGCCGAAGAACCACCGGGAATCCGTCGATTCAAACGCCTGGATAGACAAAAACTCCTCCGGCGTCTCAATCTTAATCGGGATAAACTCCATCTTCCCCCAAGGCCCCGCATTGCAAGGTGTCCCTCCATCCGACCCGCCGGCGACCGTGCGCGAGCCCAGCAAATTATGCCAATCGTGCCTGGCCAAATAAAATCCCGCCGCGACAAAGTAAGGGACAATCAGCACCACCAGCAGCACTAAAAGAGCTTTGCGCGAAATCTCGATATTGAGGCGCAACCCGGACGAATCCGTATTGGCATTCTTGCGTTCGTTTAGCGGAGATTTGACCATCTTGGCGAAAGGGAGCAGGGTAGCCAATCCCTGAAACCATCGCAAGGTGAAACCCTACGCCGTTGGAGCTCGGCCTTCAGGCCGCTTCACATCAGTCCCTCAACCCTGATCACTCGCCACTGACCACTGATTACTGACTACTGATTACTGATTACTGTCACTTCGCGCCTTGATCAATCCAAGCCCGCAAAACACCAACCTGCTCCGCCGTCAACGGCTTCGGCGGCGTAAAAGTCTTTCCACCGGGACCACCTTGCGGCGCGCCGTTCGGACGAGTCTGTTCACCACCAGCTCCGCCGGGTCCACCTGGCCCGCGGCTCTTGCGCTTGGGCGGCATCGCGACGTCATCATTCACACGCGCCGCCGCAGCGACGATCAAGCTCTTCTTACTATCCCCGGGCACGACAACTTTGCCGTCCGAACCGCCTTTAAGAATGCCTTCCTTACTGTCCAGACGCAGACGCGCTTTGGGTTTTTCCGCACCGTGACAACGCACGCACGACGCCTTCAACAACGGCGCGACATCCTTCTCATACGTCACATCCGTTCGGGTCGAGGCCGGCGGCAACTTGCTCATATCGATCTTCGAAATATCCCAGGCTTCGTCATGCCCTTCATGAGGCGCCGCAAAATTCGAAGTCGCAGCCGCGACCAACAAACCAACCGTCAAAAAAGTCTTCTTCATAAAAGTGTGTGTGAGCAAATTGCGTGTTGAGAATAATTTAAGCACAACACCCACTGTAAATCAAACAGCAGTCTGATGTGGTAGGGCGAGGCTCCCGCCGAGCCTTTAGAACCTTTGACGTCGATTCCACAGAAAGGCTCGGCAGGAGCCTCGCCCTACCGCTCGACTTCCCTCAACCCTCAACCCTCAACCCTCAACGAATTCGAGCTCCATCCTCTTCGGAATCAACCCCGTCTCAAACGCCTGCCCCAAAAACCTCCGGATCGCCTCGCGCCCCTTGTCGCCGTAATCGAGCGTCCAATGATTCACATACATCCCGACGAATTCGTCCGCGAGCTCCTTGCCCATATCCCGCGCATACTGCAACGCGTGCTCCACCGCTTCCGCCCGATGCTCCAGGCTATACTGGATACTCGCCGTCAAAATCCGCGAAATCCTCTGGCGCTCCTCCACCGCGAACCGTTTATGAATCACATTCCCGCCCAGCGGCAACGGCAACCCATCATTCTCCCGCTTAAACCAAGCCCCGAGATCCTCGCACAGTTCGAGACCTTCATTACGAAACGTCAATTGCCCTTCATGAATGATCAGGCCGACCTCGGCTTGACCCGAGCGCACCGCCGCGAAAATCTGGTCAAACGGCACCACCACAAAATTGATCTCACGAGCCGATTTCCCGAGCCAAAGCTGCAACGCCAAAAACGCGCTCGTCATCGTCCCTGGCACCGCGATCTTCTTCGACGCCAACTCCGCCTTCGAAAACTTCTGTTTCGCGACCAGCATCGGCCCATAACCATCGCCCATGCTCGATCCGCTCGGCAGCAGCGCGTATTTATCGGAGACATAGGCGTAAGCGTGGATACTGATCGCCGTGACATCCAGCTCCCCGCGCGTGGCCCGTTCATTGAGCGTCTGGATGTCCTGGAGGATGTGTTCGAATTTATAACCGCCGGCGGGAATGCGATCCTTGGCGAGCCCAAAAAACATAAAAGCATCATCCGGATCCGGCGAATGCCCGAGCGTAATCAACTGCGACATGGGTGAAGTTTGGGGTTGGCGGTTTGAAGTTTCAAGTGTCGTTGGGGACCGTTTTAAACCGATCAAGCCACGAAGAATGGTGTTGTAAGTCATGTGGCGCAAAGCAGCGCCCGCGTTAGTTTAACTGGCGATGGAGAGTCTTTCGGTTAGTGATGAATCAGTGTCAGTAGCAATCAAAGCCATTGAAAGCCATTCCAGGCCATTCCAGGCCATTGAAAATATGCCGCCGAAAGGAAGGAGGGGGCGTCTTGCCATATACTACTGAGGGGAGCAAGATAATAAGAGTTGAGAAGGAGAGAAGACGAAAACAGGAAAGGGGAAAAGAACAGACTGAAAGAAAAGACAACAGTAGAGAAGATAAGAAGGTACGGATACAAGCTCAAAGATCAAAGTCGGCAAGGAGGCACTTAGGTTGAAAAGCGCAGTGTACTGAAAGAACGAGGAGAAGGCAGCAAGAGAAGAGAGAAGCAGGCAGGAAGAGAGGAGAAGAGACAAGTTCAAAGGTCACCAGATGCGCAGTCGGCTGCTTGGTTAGGTTGAGAAGTATACATAGCGTATAGGCTGCTTCAATTTTGTCATATAT
>JAQGOW010000540.1 GCA_028293405.1 Verrucomicrobiales bacterium | reverse complement strand
CAAAGGTTTGGAATTTCCGGTGGTCGTCGTCGCTGACCTCGGCAAACGTTTTAATTTTGGCGACGGCAATAACGATATCAGTTTGAGCGAGAAGTTTGGTTTGTGCGGCAGGGTCAAACCGCCGACGAACCGCCGTTCGTATCCGAGTCTTCCCTACTGGCTCGCGCAACGGCAGCAACGATTGGAAACACTGGGTGAAGAGTTGCGCTTGTTGTATGTCGCGATGACTCGCGCCGAGCATCGCCTGATTCTCGTCGGCTCCGTTGGACAAAAGAAGCTCGACGAAGGTTGGCCCGCGTGGGCGAATCGCGGGCTTGGGCCAACGGAACTCAGTGAAGCCAAAACTTCGCTTGATTGGATTGGCAGTTGGCTTGCGCGCAATCACACCGACTTCAACGAAGGCGCAAACGACCTGTTGTGCTGGCGCGTGTGCGCGGATGTAGATGTCGCAACGGCCACGAATAATGCAAATATTGCTGGTGCGATTTCGCTTTCAGCCGACTCTCTGGAGAAGTTGCGCACTCGGCTCGATTGGTCCTATGCCTACCAAGGGGCAACCACGCGCTCAGCGAAAACCAGTGTCTCGGCTTTGCGCAAAGAATTGAGTGACGATGAAGCGCAGCCGTTTTTAAAAATCGATCGCGCCGTCAAAACAGAGCGCGCACGTGGCACGGTTAAAAAACTCAGCGCGGCTGAGACCGGTTCGGCGCATCATGCATTTCTTGAGCAAGTGCGGTTCGAAAGCGTTGGTCAAATTGCAGGTCTTCGAAGTGAAGCTCAGCGTTTGGTCGAAAACGGAACTCTTTCAAAAGAAGAATTTGCGTGTCTCGATTTCCAGCGCCTACTGGAGTTCTGGCAATCGGCGACGGCACAAGAAATTCTTTTGCAGAAGCAATTCATTCGCCGCGAACTTCCCTTCACCGCGCGTTTTGCCGCGAGCGACTTTACCGACATCAATCCAGAATTCGCGCCTCCTGGCGGTGAGTCGGTAGTCGTGCAAGGTGTGGTGGACCTGGCGGTCATCGCGCCGAAAGAAATTTGGATTCTGGATTTTAAAACCGACTCGGCCTCTGATGTCGAAGCAAAGGTCGCGCTGTATCGCCCGCAACTGCTCCTCTATGCGCGCGCTCTGGAACGCATCTACAATCGGCCGGTGACAAAACGTTGGCTACAGTTTTTGTCGCTCGGCAAAACGTATTCCGTTTAGCTCGTGAGCCCGGGCAAAAGTTCTTCCGCCGGCTTTTTCGGTTCTGGCGCTTTCTCGCTTATCAACACGACAATCGGTTTGCGAATGATCTGCCCCTGATACGTATAGCCACACGCGACCGTCTGGCCGACTTTCGAATCGTCACTCGCCTTTTCGCCTTCGAACAAATCCAGCGACTTCGCATCAAACGCGGTGCCGGGTTCAACCACCACCGGCGCCAGTCCAACGCGCCGAGCAGCGTCGCGGCAGCTATTATGAAACTGGCCAATTTGATTGATGAGATTTGATTTGCCGGACTGCAGCGCCGCGAGGTGCAACGCGTAAACATTATCCATCATTCGCACCAGCACTTCGAGCCACTGGCCTTCCGCGCGGCGCAATTTGTCCACCTCGGTGCGCAGATGAGTCTTTTCCGTATCGTTGGCTTTCTTGAGAAACTCGACGAACGACTTCGCTTCCGCGGCCATGCCATCGGCTACTTCCCGCGCTGCCGCCACCGTCTTGGTCGACTGTTCCTGGACGCCTTGCCATTGCGAGGTTGCGAGATTGATTTGTTGGCCAAACGTTTCGAGCTTCTTGATTTCGTTCACCGCGCCAGCGACTGCTTCAACTTGCGCGAGCGCGGTTTCGTCGGCGTGCCGACGCAAAAACGGCAGTGCGAAACAAATCGCAGCACCGACCGCGCATAAAATGATTTCAGCAGCTTCCGCCGCGCCCAGAGGTTGGCGCATGTTTTTAAACATGAGATACGCCAGGCCAAGGAACAGGAGATCAAGAATGATAAACGGCCAAAGCGGGAGCTCCGACCTGCGGCTTTCAGAATTCATCGCGCACAACAGTAAAGACATCGCCTCCAAAGTGAAAGCCTAACCGCGCAAGCTTGAACAATGTGCCGCGCAGCTGTTCTATTACGTCGTGCTCTCACTCGAAGACGCGCGAGAAAAGATTCTGCAAGCCATCCAACCGGTGGATGCCGAACACGTGTCGTTGCACGAGTCGTTTGAACGCGTCCTTACCGAACCAATCACCGCGCCGGTGAATCTCCCGCCCTTCGACAACTCCGCCATGGACGGCTATGCCGTGCGGGCAGCAGACGTTGCCAACGCCAGCGTGACCTCGACGGTGACCTTACGCGTCATCGGGAAAGTTGCGGCTGGTGAAACTTTCAATAGCGAAGTTGAAACCGGCACGTGCGTCCGACTATTTACCGGCTCGGTGCTGCCAAAAGGCGCCGACGCGGTAGTCATGCAGGAGGACACCAAAGCTTATGACGACGGCACGATCGCCGTCTCCGACAAAGTCACCGCATGGGAAAATGTACGTTTTCGCGGTGAAGACGTGAAGCTAGGCGCAGCGGTCTTGCAACCCGGCGAACGACTTTCCGCGACTCGCATCAGCTTGCTGGCGGCTCTCGGATTTAGTTCCGTCCCGGTCTCGCGCAAACCCATCGTCGGCCTTCTCGCCACCGGCAGCGAACTGCGCGAACCCGGCCAACCTTTGCAAGGCGCGGCAATCTATGAGAGCAATCGCGCCGGCGTGTCACCGCTCGTCCAGCGCGCGGGTGGAATTCCCAAAATCTATCCGCTCGTTCGCGATGATCTGGAAGCAACTGCTGCGGCTCTCGCCAAAGCCCTGGAAGAATGCGACATCGTCATCACCAGTGGCGGCGTTTCGGTGGGCGAATTCGATTACGTCAAAGCCGCTTTCGAACAACTCGGCGGCACGCTCGACTTCTGGAAAGTTGCCGTGCGGCCCGGCAAACCGTTTGTATTCGGTTCACTTAACGGAAGATATTTTTGCGGTTTACCCGGCAATCCCGTTTCCGCGCTCGTGACATTCTGTCTGCTCGTCTGGCCCGCTTTGTTGCGAATGCAAAATGCGAAGTCGACGCATCCGCCAATCCAATTTGCGAAACTCGCCCAAACTCTCGTCAATCGCGGTGAGCGTCGCCACTTCATGCGCGTGATTGTCGAGGAAAACGGCGAAGCCCGTTCCGCCGGCGCTCAGGCTGCGCACGTGCTCAGCAGCGCCGCGCGCGCCAACGGTTTAGTTGACGTCCCGGCCAACGGTTCATTGGAAAAAGGAGCGCTCGTGCCAGTGCTGCGTTGGGATTAGTCAGCCATAAGATTCAGCCTCGCTCTGATACGCCTTTCCGTCGTTCGCCTCATTGCGCAATAACGCTTCGGCAACACCTTAGCGAGGGAGGTATGATGAATTCACGTTATTGGAAATTTGCTGGGACCATTGTGTGCGGCTCGACCGCGCTTTTCGCATTATCAGGCTGTTGGTCGCGCACGCCACGCTCTGATCAACAAGTGCAACCGGGCACAACGCTCAATGAGCCGAGTGGGGCGAGCTACAGCTCTTCGAGCAGCTACCAAAGCCAGCCGTCGGCACAGGCTTCGGTTTCGACTTCAGGCTCGAGTTACCAAAGCAGCGGCGCGGCCGTTGATTCTTCAAGCGCACAATGGCAACGCGGGGTTGGAGATCGTCGCATGGTGACCGAACAATCGAGCAGCCAACCGATGCAACAATCTGCTCCAGTTGCATCGTCCGATTCGCAATGGCAGCGCGGGACGGGACACCAACGAGGCCAGGTCATACGCGAACCCGCCGGCAGCCAAATTCAATCGCAACCCAGCACCAGCGGCGAGATGCAAACGTATAGCTCTACGCAATCGCAACCGCGTTCCAGCGATGGACCAAATTCCGGTGGAAAATGGCGCCCAGGTTTGCGCCCGACGATAACGGCCGAGCCAGCCGCCAGTCAGGCCAATGGTTGGTTGCCCGGTTATTCCAATCGGCAGTATATCCAGGAGCCTTCCGGCACGGCCAATTGGCAGAACAATAATAGCCGCCAATACAACAGCAGCGGCACGTATCAAGGACAACAGTCCACGCCATCGCAGCAACAGCAATATCAACCGCAGTCCTCGAGTTCGAGCAGCACGAGCAGCAGCGGCTCCGTTCGATCCAGCACAAGTGGCACTATCCAACCTGCAACGAGTGGCTCTGCGCAATCAGGTACGTCGACTCAGACCACTCCGCAGTCGTCGCAATCCAGTTCAGATCCATACAATCAATCGGCTCCGTCGCAATCGCAGACTCAGCCGCAAAGCCAATCGAGTTCTTCGATCCAAACAACTCAGCCGTCGACACAGTCGAGTTCATCGACCCAAGGAGCTCAGCCGTCTACTCAATCAAGTCAGTCGACTCAGTCAGACCAATCGACACCATCCGGGCAATCGACAGGTTCATCCAGCGATTCCCAACAGCAGTTGCAGAACCAGCAATCGCGCGATCAGCAAAACGGGTCGAACAGCTCAACGACCCCATAAACTGATCAGTTAAGGTCTTACATTCGCCGTCGATTGGAAAAATCGGCGGCGAATTTTTCCTTGCAGATAATACGTAAACGTATTAGTCGGGGAAAACCCTGATATTTTGTGCAGATAAATACAATCCATTGCCTATAAACAACTTATATCAAAAGCGAAGTTAACCCGTCGTGTAAGTGTTTATTATACTGCTCTCCTAAATTGAAGATTTTCATTTCCTTGCCGTCGAATAAGTGGTTAAATGACCGCAGCGAAAGAAAACTCGGTTCTCCGGTTCCGCTAGGTTAGTCGCCAGCATTTCTTTCTTTTGTGGCGAACTGCAACACAACAACTATACATATGACGAAGTCCAAGAAACCCTTGCTCGTGCCGCTGGCCAAAGGTCAGTTGTGGAAGATGGACGACAAGCACATCGAGATCATGGAAGTGGGCAAGACCTTGACCCACTATCGCCTGTTTCAAAATCAGAAACGCGTCCCTATCAGTTTAGGTGGTATCAGTGCCGTTCAGGCCTATCTGAAAACCAACGGCGCCAAGCTCATCCGCAAGACCGCACCGGTCAAAGTTGCAGCGTAAGTCCCGGCCTCAAAAAAGCCGTTTCCCATAAACTTGGTCGCCAGTGTCCGTGCATCCCCCTGTACACGTGCTATGAAAATTGCCATCGGCTCCGATCACGCCGGTTTTGATTACAAAGAAGAAATCAAAGCCTTGCTCCAGCAACTCGGCCATGAAGTGCGCGACTTCGGCACGAATAGCACGGAGTCCGTAGATTACCCACTTTTCTGTCGGCCAACTGCCGAAGCCGTCGCGCGCGGCGAGTGCGAACGCGGCGTTGTCCTCGGTGGCTCCGGCAATGGCGAAGCGATCGTTGCTAATCGCGTGAAGGGTGTTCGTTGTGCGTTGTGTTGGAGCGTCGAAAGCGCCCGACTCGGCCGCGAGCACAACAACGCCAACATGATTTCCATCGGCCAGCGCATGATGCCTTGGGAAACAGCGGCTGAAATTGTGAAAACCTGGTTGAACACTCCGTTCGCTGGTGGACGACACCAAAAGCGCATCGACGAGATTGATTCGGATTAGTGCCGAACGGACGACTGACCGAAATAGGCGTTGACGCGTGCAATGACAGTCAACAGCATGCCAAATCACCTGCGAAGAACAATGGCGTGTTAACCTGTATGAGTAGACCTAAAGTGTTTATTGTCGTAATTGTCGCGATACTCGCGGGACTGGTTGTTTTACTCATAATTTTAAGTCTGCCATCAATCATCGTAGGCACAATCAACGCGCGACCAGAAACGAACGCGACGTCGTCGACCAACTACAATTTTTCTTCCTTCGCCGGCACAGTTTGGAAAACGAAAATCAGGACAGCCATCGAAGATGTAAAACACTACAATGGTAAGCAAAATCTCGATTTGTTCCCGCCAGAAGCGTTTGATACAAACCTCCCGCAATATACCCCAGTTTATGGCGCGAGAATGGTCGGCATCTTACCGGTTGGCACAAAAATTCGTATTGATCATCTTATGAAAGATAATGGTGCCTGGGGTGGAGTCAGGGTAATGGGAACCGTCATGGATGGGACCAACGCTCAAACGGTGCTTTATGTCGACCGAAGTTTTCTGCTTCCCAATCGTTTTCTATCGGCTGGTCTGTCCAAGTCGACAAATTGGGGCGTCAATCCCGAGATGCTCGTCGCACCCTAAGGTTCAGCACGAACTTGCCTTGCCCTACTATTTTTTCTTTTCAAACCGTGACGAAAGTCAGAGCCTCGTTACCTCGGCTGCTACAAAGTTTTAATTTATGAACGCCCAAGCCCGTGCTGCACTTGATCGCGGATTAGTTATTCCCGCCTCTCCTCTCGCGCTCAACGCGAATCGCCAACTCGATGAGCGCCGCCAACGCGCATTACTACGCTATTATTTTGCCGCAGGCTCCGGCGGCATTGCGATCGGCGTGCACATGACTCAATTCGCGATTCGCGATCCGAAATACAATTTATTCAAGCCCGTCCTGCAGATCACAAAAGAAGAACTCGATCGCGCCGATAAAAATCGTAGCGAACCGCTCGTCCGCATCTCCGGCATCACTGGCAAAACCGACCAGGCCGTCAAGGAAGCCGAACTCATCAGCGACCTCGGTTTTCACGCCGGCTTGCTCAGCCTCGCGATGATGAAAGAGGCCAACGAAGACCAGTTGATCGACCATTGCAAACGCGTCTCAGAAATCATCCCGATCATCGGTTTTTATCTGAACCCGAATATCGGTGGTCGCGTCCTGCCCTACTCTTTCT
>JAQGOW010000533.1 GCA_028293405.1 Verrucomicrobiales bacterium | reverse complement strand
CACATTATTTACCTGCATTGTTTTATTCACCATCGCATCCGTGCTTTCCGGAATGGCCCCTACGATCGGACTGCTCGTCGTCGCCCGCACAATCCAAGGATTCGCTGGTGGGACGTTGCAACCGATTGCACAAGCCGTGTTGTTGGAAAGTTTTCCTCCGGCTGACCGTGGTGTCGCGATGGCGGTGTTCGGGTTGGGAGTTGTGGTTGCCCCGACCGTCGGTCCGACGCTCGGCGGTTGGATCACTGACCATTATTCGTGGCGTTGGATTTTTTACATCAATGTTCCCGTCGGGATATTGGCCGCGATGATGACCCGTGCCCACGTCGAAGATCCGCCCTACATTACAAAACAACGCGGGCGAGGGACGATTGATTACGCCGGGTTCGCACTGCTCGCCGTGGCGCTCGGACTTTTTCAACTCCTTCTCGATAAAGGACAGGAAGACGACTGGTTCGCCGCAACATGGATTCGTTGGTCATGCCTCGTCTCATTTGTGGCCGGTGTGGGATTTCTCTTCCGCGAGTGTAAAGCCGACCATCCTCTCGTGGACTTAAGCGTTTGGCGTAATCGCAATTTTTCCATTGGCGTCCTGTTGATTTTCCTCACCGGCGCCGTGCTCTATAGCACTATCACATTGCTGCCACTCTTTTTGCAGACACTGATGGGATATACGGCGCTCGACGCCGGATATGCGCTCAGCCCGCGTGGCATTGGGGCGATTGCGTCCATGCTCGTCATTGGGCGGATCACCAAAAAAGTGGATAACCGAATTTTAATTTTTGTCGGGTTCGTGATTGTGGCGATGTCGTCCTATTGGTTCGGCCAAATCACGCTGACGATGGGAATGGCGAGCGTGGTCTGGCCGAACGTGTTGAACGGGGTCGGCGTGAGTTTCATCTTCGTGCCGCTGACGACTATGGCGATGGGCACGTTGCCGGTTCAACAAATTGGTAATGCAACCGGTTTGTACAATTTAATGCGCAACATCGGCGGGTCCGTCGGCATTTCGATCGTGACAACTTTTCTGGCGCGCGATGCGCAAAAACATCAGGCCATGATGGTCGCTCACGCCACGGCGTTTGATCCGGTGATGCAACAGCGCTTGCACGAAACGACTGCCGCTCTCACACCAAAGTTTGGCGAACACGACGCGCTCGGGCGAGCGTATCAACTTATCTACAACAGCGTGCTCGGCCAAGCGCAGCTATGGTCGTTTGTGGATAATTTCAGGTGGGTTGCGCTAGTGACGGTCGTGTGCGCGTTTGCGGTATTCTTTTTCCGCAAAGTGAAAGCAACCGGTGCTGTCGTCGCTCACTAAAGCCTGGAAATTTTGTCGAGAATCGACGTGGTCGATTTCCCGGGAACGACTGGCAGGATTACGATCTTCACGCCGAGTTTCTCCAGCAACCGACGTTCGTCTTGGTTGATCGTGTCGATGGTGTAATCGCCGCCTTTGACGTAGATATCCGGCTGAACGTTTTGCAGAAAATTTCGCGCGTCGAGCTCTGAAAAAACGAAAACCCCATCCACGGATTCCAGTGCAGCCAAAATCGCCGCGCGATCCTGCTCGTTATTCACGGGTCGATTCGGACCCTTAAGTTTCTGCACATTTGCGTCACCAGTCACGCCGACGAGCAACGCGTCGCCCTGTTGCTTTGCGTGCTGGAGGTATGTGACGTGGCCAAGGTGCAAAATGTCGAAACACCCGTTGGTCACAACGAGCTTTTTGCCGGCCTTTCGCAACCCCTCGCGCCATGAAGCGATGTTTGCGTCAGAAAGAATTTTGCGGGCGAAATCCATCGCCGCCATGTTGGGTGAATTGGGCCGAGGTGGCAAGAGCCACTAGAGGCGCGTGGCGTAGACGTTAGCGAGTTGTGCGCCGATCATCTTCCACGAAAATCGCGCTCGCGCCGTTCGCAGTCCGGCCAGTTCGAGATGCTTGCGCAATTTTTCGTCCTTCAATGCCCGCGCGGTTTCGCGCACGAAATCTTCCGCGGTGTCCGCGAGGAGAACGTCCTTGTCGTGTTCGAGGTTCAGGCCTTGCGCGCCGATCGTCGTGGAGATAACCGGTGTTCGAATCGCTAAGGACTCAACTATCTTCAGCCGCGTTCCGCCACCGATTCGCAGCGGGACAATTTGCATCCACGCTTGGCGATAGTAAGGCCGCACATCGTGCACGTTGCCGGTCACCGTCACGTTTTCCTTGTTGGCGTAGGCTCTGACTTCCGCAATTGGATCTTTGCCGACAACCAAAACGCGCAGGTTGGGAATTTGTCGGCGCAGCGGTTCGTGCATCTCACCGAAATACCAACGCAACGCTTCGACGTTCGGATTGTAATCCATCGCACCGCAGAAGATGATGGTCGGCTCTGTCGCGCGTGACACATCGTCTTCACCGGTGCAGAAAAAGTCCAGGTCCACCCCGTTGACGATCACTTCAATGCCCATCTTCGGATCAACCCATTTGCGCAAAAACGTCTCGTCGTCCGGCCCGCAAACGATTTCAAGCTTGGCGCGCTTCGCCGTCTTGCGCTCGTATTGCCACATCTTCGCGTAACCTTCGTAACGCATCAGCCGCGTGCGCAGCGGAAAATTCATGCGCGAATGCTCCGCTAATTGAAATTGCAGATCGACGCGACTGCGGTCGACGACGAGCGGCAGCTTCGCCCTTTCGCCGCGTTGAAAGTAGTGCGCCATGACGAGGTCACAAACGTGAATGGCATCGAATTTCTGCTCTGCCAGCAGTTCATCGATCTTTTTGTCTAACGCATCAGATTTCCAATGTTGAATGCTGACCGGAACCGGATTGAGCAAACGGTTCGGGAAAAACTTTGGCCACGCCGGATGAACGAACGGCACAAATTCGACGCGTTCGCAAAATTGTTCGAACAACGCTTTGTGCTCTAGCCCTTTCCCGTTTTCCGCGAGTGCAATCAACGTTATCGCGTGCGAGCGTCCGAGTTCGCGCAGCAAGTTAAAGGTGCGCTGATACGTCCCGCGGTCGAGCGGATACGGAATGTAAGGATAGACAACGAGGATTTTCACATCAACTAAACCGCCGCCAAAGCGATTGATAAGCGCCAATCATTTCGTTGAAATCGTTCGTGGTTGTGACCAACTCGCTTTGCACCCCGTGCAGCAGTTGCGGTTCGCGCATGGTCGTCGGTTCCCAAAGCAGCAACGACAGCGCGTTGAACAATCGTTCGCGTGGATAACGAAAACGTTTTTCCTGCAACAACGCTGGTGCACCGAAAGTTGTCGCGTTCACAAAAGCGTTTCGTGCTAGTGCTGTTTCTGGGCATTTGTTGATCGGGCACAGTGCGTATTCCACGGCTGACGAAAATCGCTGCCGCAGCCGCCGAGCTTCCAGCCAAAGCCAAAGTTGCAGGGCCACCGTGACCAGTTCGCCCTGGCAAGCCGTCAACGCTTCACGGTCCGGCGGTGTGTTGTGCGGATGCAATTTAAAATCGACGCCGTAGTTGTGATAGCGCCGGACTTTTTCAAACCACGGAATGTTTTCGTTCGGTGTAAACGCGCGCAGGCGGTGATTACGTTCACGGCAACTGGCGTGATACAAACCGTGCGCAGTTAAAAACACATCGCCAAAAGCCAACTGTGCTTTCGCCTGATTGCGGCCCACAAAGTCCGCGTCTTCCGCGGTAAACTTGTCCTTCTGCAGCAAGGAATTCGAAAACAGCAAACCCGACGCGCGATTCATCAATAGGCGCGTCGCTTCGGATAACGGCAACGTGTTCGCCGCTCGATGATGCCGACAACGTCGCAATAAATCTTTGCCGCCCCACAACCGCCGATGCCCCGCGATCAAATCGTAGTAGTGCATCGTGATCGGACTGCTCTCGAGTTTCTGAGTCGAAAGCACCTTGAACTCGATTTCCAGGCGCGCTTCAGGACTGAGCTTCTCGCCAAGGTGGTGAAGCGTAGCACGGAATTTCCGTTCGTTCAACCAACTCGAGCCGCGTATCAAAACGTAAAACTCCATGTCGTTGTAAGGACGATCGTCCTCAACCGTTTTCAAAACGCCGCCCTCGCCACGACCGTAACCGCCCCCAAGAAGAATGCCTTCCAGTCGCGACATCGGGATCACCGAAGAAACACCGGCCAACACCCGATCGCAACAATGCGCCAAATGTTTTTCAAGCTGCGCGCTCCCATCCAAAGTAAATCGTTGCGTTTCAAGCATGGGATTTTTGCAGGGTCGCTTTAATGTATTGTTCGACTTGATCAATGATGACCTGCTCGGCGTAACGCGCGCGAACTTCTTGCTGGCCGAGTGTCGCGAGCTTCACCCGCATCGAGCGATCGCCAATCAATTCCAAAATCCGTTCCGCGAGATCCTCGTAGTCACCCGCCTTGTAGGTCAGGCAGTTTTTGTGATCGCGGAACAGTTCAATGCTCCCGCCGGTGGTCGTGCCAATCACTGGCAGCCCGCTCGCCATCGCTTCCAGCGGCGTGAGCGCAAATGGCTCCGGCCATTCCGACGTGAAAAGCAGCGCGTCATGCGCGGCATATACCGCGGGCATTTCAGAAGGTGGCAGTGCGCTGAAGAACTGCACCGGCAAATTGTGTTGCCGAACGAAGTCCTTCAGTTTGCGTTCGTATTCGGGTTCGCCACTTCCATACACGCTCAGCGTTCCGTCGAACTTCGCTTTCACCTCATACATCGCGCGCAGCGCCGTCATCACACCTTTGTCTTCGTGCAGACGCCCGACATATAAAAGTTTGCGCACCGGCGCTTCGGCCGGTTTCGGCGCACTTTGAAAGCGCGACGTGTTAATCGGACAATAAATGACCGCGCCGTGCTTCACATCAGCACCCGCCGCAACTGTAAAATCACGCAACGAACTGCTGCAAAAATAAATTCGCGGGAAGCGCAACTCTTCGACCCGATTGGTGGGCGCGATTTCTTGTATTCGGCTCCGATGTCCTGTTGCCGTCCAGAGTGCGCGCACCACGCCGTTCTTCGTCGATTGCGGTTTGCGATTCCACCAGCGCAACCACACGTCACTTTCAGGACTGCGCGCCAGCCAATGGTCGCAAACGGCAAATAACGTCGGCACCTTCAAGTTCTGGATCGTGAAGAGCATCGACTTCGATAACCCGCTGAAATTCCAGCCGTAAACCAGCTCCGGCTTGAACGCCTTCAACAACACTCGAAGCTGCTGATTGTTGTGTTTCTCGAGTACTTCAAGTTTGTGTATCGGCAACCACGGATTGCCGAACATCCCGTGAATCCGCAACGCGCGATGCACATGTGGCTGTGGCACGTCCGGTCGATTGCTCGCGTAATCCGATGTGAGCACGTGAATCTCGTGCCCGCGCGCGCGCAAGCCTTCCGTGACTTGCTCGCAATGCAATTCGTAACCGCCAACGTAATGCGGTGGGTAAAGATTATTTATAACCAGGATTTTCATTCTGCAAAATTCGATAGTGCCGCCAGCCTTCTTTGAAACCGTCCAGAATGCCGCGACGTTGTTGCCAGCGAATTTTGGCGGCGTGCGGCAGTTCGGTGAGACGATTCGTTTTTAAACAAAACGCAAAATCACGGCGGGTATCATTCGCCCAACCAAGAAAAGTTTGGACCGGATTAAAGCGCAGCGGACTTTTGTCCCATGAAGCCGCCAGCGCTCTCGCGTCGCCGAAGCTCCGTTTGTAAGCCTGTTCGGGCGTGTAGTTATGCGAGTGCATGACGACTGCGTGCTCGACATAAACAACTTTGTAGCCCTGGCTGCGCGCCCACCACGTGTATTCGTGGTCCTCAGCGTATTGAAGTTTTTCGAGAAACCCGCGCTTCTCCCAGATGTCCTTGCGAATCCCGCTGCTGACCATGCTGAAAAAATGATACCAATTTTTTGATTCGCGATTCGGCCCGAAACATCGGTCGTAATCGCACGCATAAACTGCTTTGCAACCGGGCCGCGGCACTTGCCGGCCGAAACACGCCGCCACCTGAGGATCGTGGAGGGCCGTGGAAAGCTCACGCATCCAATTCGGTCCTTGCGGTGTGGCGTCGGCGTTCAGGAACAAACAATAATTCGATTGCGACAACGTCATGCCGCGATTCATGACGCGGCTTGGATTATAATCGCGCGCGGCGATCTGCTCGAAGTGCGTCGGTCTGGCTTTGCGGATCATGTCCACCGAGCCGTCAGTTGAACCGGAATCGACGACGATCAATTCCCAGTTGTTGTAATTTTGGGCGGCGAGCGCGGGCAGAGTTTCCTTCAGTGCCCATCCCTCATTGTAAGAACGCAGGATGATGCTGACTTTCGGGTCTGTCATAACGCAGGGGTCCTTATCACGAATGATCTTCCAAAAATTTTCCCCAACCGCATGAGCACAATGTCGCGCTCAGCTTGGCTCAAAGCACATTTCCAAAGTCCGACCACAGCAACGATTCCGGCAAGCGCCGCGTCGGTCGCGAAGTGCCAAATGCTCGTGCGGAAATCCATCCACGGGAAATATCGGCCCATAAACAAAAACCCGACTAACGGCAGGCACGCCACCCAGATGGGAATCAAAACCGTTTTTGCCAATTGCCACCCGGTCAATTGCGCCTCGCGCGCGCCCCACGGCCAGAGCACGCACCAACCAATGATGAAACCGGAAATCAAAGACCCTAGCGCAACGCAAACAACATTTCGGTAATAGAGAACCAGGCCGATGCTCAGCACGAGGTTCAACGCCGCTTCCGCCACGGTCACCCACATCAAACGTCGTTCATGCCCGCACATCACGAAGATGCGCCGCGTTACACTTTGCGTTACGACGGACATGTAGCACCACAGCAAGAGCACCTGGCCGATCCAAAACGTTTCAACGCTCGGCGTTTTCGACCCCGTCAAAACGCCCAATAACGCTTCCATGTAAAAAGCGGATATTAAGTAAGCCGGTGTCGCTACCATCACCGCGACGCGCGTGCCGTTGATTAAGAGCGAGCGAAGAAAATCCTTGTCTCCTTTGGCGTGCATATGCGCCGCCACCGGCGAAAACACCGCCGGCAATTGTTGCGCAAAGATGCCGAACATCTCCGCAATCTTCGCCCCGGCTTGATACACTGCGATCGCCGATACGGTCAGCGCCGTGCCGAGGACCAGTTGATCGCTCTTCGCCAGAAGCATGTTGCTGACCGTGATCACGTAGGCAAAGAGCGAGAACTGCGTCGTTTCGCGAATCATCCCGACAGAGAAATATCTTGGACGAATTTTGACGTTCGGCAGTTTGTGCAACGCAAAGATGCCGCACGCCGCTGCAGGCCCGATGCTACACGCGAGACCGACTAAAATCATCGCGGTCATCGCGAGATGAAAGTGGAACGCAGCCAGCAGCCCGAGGTAGTTTGCGACGATCGAGCACGCGAAAATCAGGTTCACCAGTGCGATGCGTTGCTGGCCGATGAGAATTTCTGGAAAAATTCCCAACGGAAACGTAATACCCATGCCGATGAAAAAAATGATCAGCATGATCCGAAATTGATCACGGTTCTCGCCCGTGATGTGGAATGCGCGCACCAGCGGTTCCGAAAAACACAGCACCCCGAGAACGATCACCACGCCCAAAATCACGTAGGTGAAAAAAATGGTGCTTAACACCCGGCTGAGCTTTTCCCATTCCTGACGGACCGAAAGTTCAGCGACACGTTTTTCCGCGGTGAACCCAAATCCGAAATCCAACAGGATGCCATAACCGAACACGCTCCAGAGCAACGACCAGAAGCCGAATTCCTCCTGCTTCAAATTTTGGATCAGCATCCGAAACATCAAAAACCCGAAGACGACCTTCAGCGCCATCGTGACGTAATTCGAAATGGAATTGCGCCAAAGGTTCTTATGAACTTCTTCGTTGGTCATGGGGGTGTTGTGTTCTTAGGCTTCCGGGCGTCGTGCTTGCAGGTTTGCTGTTTCCGTCGCTGCGCGCGCGATGCACTCGGTCATTTTGCGCGCGAGTTGTCGGACTTGTGGGTCGGCGAGAATCGTGTCGTGATCGCCGCCGATCACATACATTTCGACATCGCTCGCCAATCCGCGCCACCCATACATCGGGTCGCGAATAAGCGCCGGGTCTTGTTGCTCCGCGTTGAACAGCGTGACTTTTCCAGCGTAACGCTTGGACCGATAAAACTTCAGCGCTCGATCGTTAACGCCATAAACGTGCTCAAGTCGTTCGAGGTGTTTATTGTGTTCTTCAACAGAACCGTCCTTCGGGTCAACTTTTTCAACACGACGGAACCGCTGCTCGTTCGCTTCTTTGACGCCGCTGTAATATCTGACCTTCGCGCGCAAATATCTGAACCAGTGAATCGGGTTCATTTTGAGCAGGCAATCGATCCGGCGTAGATAAAACCGCGCGACATCTTTTTCCGGCGGCGGAGCGGGGGTCTCGATCAAACCCAGAAATGCAACTTCCTGCCCCGCGGCACGCAATTGATGCGCCATTTCCACCGCAATAATCCCGCCATAGCACCAGCCGCTCAAATAATAGGGGCCGGTCGGTTGAAACTCGCGCAACAGCCGCACGTAATACGCCGCCATCGCGGGGAGTTGTTGATGCGCTTGTTTCGGATCAAAAAACCCGAGCGATTGGAAACCGTAGCAGGGCTGCTCAGTGCCAAGATGATAAACCAGACTGCCGTAACCGAGCACGTCGCCAGGCGTTGTGTGAACAAAAAACAGCGGCGCACGTTTGCCCAACGGTTGCAACGGCACCAGCGACGACCACTTTGTTTCGGTGTGGCGTTCAATGGCTGCGGAAAGCGTCTCAATCGTCGGCGCTTCGTAAAGAATTCCCAGCGGCAACGTTTTCCCTGTGACGCGTTCTAACTCGATGATCAAGTTCAACGCCTGCAGTGAATTGCCGCCGAGTTCAAAGAAACCCGCGTCGATGCCGATCGGTCGCTGCTTAAGAAAGCGCTCGAACACCAATTGCAACTGCATTTGCATCGGCGTTTGCGGCGGCTTAAATTCCGCCACAATATTTTCGGCCATCGGTTCGCCTTCCGGCAACGCCTTGCGATCGACTTTGCCGTTCGGATTTAACGGCAATGACTGCAATCGCACGAACTTCGACGGCACCATGTAAGTCGGCAGCTTGCTCTTTAAATATTGGCGAAGGGCCGCTGCGCTGATGGTCTTTTCCGCCTGCGGTACGACGTAACCAATAAGCTCGTTGTCTCCGCCTTCAACAGCACGCGCGATCACCGCAGCCTCTTTAACCGTCGAGTGCTGATGGAGCACAGCTTCAATCTCACCCAATTCGATCCGGAACCCGCCCACTTTGACCTGATGATCGATGCGGCCGAGGAACTGAATATTTCCATCTGGCAACAC
>JAQGOW010000527.1 GCA_028293405.1 Verrucomicrobiales bacterium | reverse complement strand
TTCAACCCAAAGCGAATCCAGAGCGGCGTGGTGAGAAGACTTGCGATGGAAGTGCCGATGACGACGCGCAGGGCGGTAGAGGGTTCTCCCCCGTAATGACGGGCTAAAAGTATCGGAAATGTCGCCGCCGGCATAGCCGCTTGCACCACAATCACGCGCTTTAATTCGACCGAACACGGCAGGTATCGAGCAACGACGAGGAACAAAATCGGGGCAACGCCGAGGCGGACGATGCAGGAACTAAGGATGACGCGCCAGCCCCACCCTGCCCTGAATTCGTGCAGGTGATCAGCCATCGTCGCGCCAATCAGAATTAGTCCCATCGGCACCGCGCATTGGCCAAGCAGTTTTGCGGTGAGCAGAATGAAGTCGGGAATGATTTTATCAGCGCCGAGGAAGTTCAGCGCGAGCGAGACGAAAATGGCCAGCACGGGGGCGTTGAGCATGTTGCGCCAACCGTTGCCTGAACCGGACGCGCCAAGTGCCATGAGACCGAGTGTCCAAAAGGCGACTTCGACGCCAAGATTGTGCGCGAATAAAACACCGAGCGTGTCCGGCGGGAATAGCACGCGGACGAGCGGCACAGGGACGTAGCCGTAGTTGTAGATTCCGGCACACAGCACAAATGTAGCCACGGCTTTTCGATCTTTGAGAGCAGCGGTGCGGGCGAACAGCAGCGCGACTAACATGCCGACGGCGATGCTGATGAAACCAACAATCGGCGCGAGCACGACCGTGCCGACTTGTTTCAGCGCTTGATTGTGCAGGACGGAATCGACGATCAACGCGGGCATCAGGACGTTGACAGTGACTTTGAAAAGGCTGCGATCCGCGTCTTCGGTGAGCCATTTGCGCTGGCGCATGATCATGCCGGCAATGGCGATGCAGAACACCGGGACGACTGCATTTAAAACTGGGCCGATGTCGTGCACGTTTTAGCTGCAGAGATGCAGAAGGAGAACCTGGAATTCAATTTCCTGAACGCGTCGCAAAAACGACTGGTCCAGAGGCGCGGTGCTGCGGGCGCGTTCGCAGGCGTCGACGAAGGCGCACGGATCCCATTCGGGATTTTCCAAATCGCCGACGATTTTTGTCAGCACTTTTTTTTCCGCATCGGTTTTCGCGGACTCGATGGCGCGTTCGGCGATGGTTGGAAAAGCCGGATGATCGCCGACGCGCTGGAACCAATATTTCGCATTGCCGTAATCAGGTTCGCGTCGATGCATGATGGCGTGGAGGAAAGCGCCGTCCGGAGTTTCAATGTCCTGCGCAATTCGATGCGATTCGTCGAGATGATCGTTCCACAACAGAACGAGCGCGCGGACGAGGTCCTGGTTTTGTTTCAGCAGTTTGGTTGAGCGAAAGAAAACGTTGAACGCTTTTTCGAGATTGAGAATGGATTTGCGACCTAAGCGCTTTTGCGGCCCGAGCGACGCAGGTTCGTCCGTTTGCAGGAGGGCCTGAAAATTCAAATTGTCGCTAACCTTCACCATTGCAACTTAGTGCGAACGGAAACCGGCGACAATGACGCAGTTGGCGTATCGAATCCACCTCGTATAGTTGGCGGCTACAATACTTGTTTCGTAATCTTCACGCCTTGTTGCAGAAGCTTCTCCGCGTCTTCGTCGGATTTAGCTTCGGCGTAGATGCGCAGGATCGGTTCGGTGCCGGAACCACGGAGCATCAACCAACTGCCGTCGTGCGCGACGAATTTTACGCCGTCAAAAGTTTTCACGTCGGCCAAGGGCGAACGCAGGAGTTTCGCCGGCGGTTTGGTTTTGCAGAACTCCATCAACGCGGCGCGCTTTTCCAATGGGAACGCAGTATCAATGCGTCCGTAACGATGTGGGCCGAATTGCTTTTCCAAACGCGCCAATAGTTTGTTAACCGACGTTTTTTCGGTCGCGAGCATTTCCAAGAGCAGCATGCCGGAGGCGATGCCGTCGCGCTCGGGCATCAATGCCGGGTAACCGATGCCGCCGCTTTCTTCGAAACCGAGGAGTGCGTCGCCTTTGAGAATTTCGGTGCAAATGAATTTGAAACCGACGCCAGTTTCGGTGAGCGGCATGCCGTAGTGCGCGCACATTTTGTCGACCATTGAGCTGGTGGTGAGCGCTTTGACGACGCGTCCCCTGCCCTTGCGATTGACGATGAAATGGTGGAGCAACAGGCAGATGATCTGGTGCGTGGTCAGCGGGTTGCCGCGACCGTCCATGCCGCCAACGCGATCGGCGTCCCCGTCGGTGACGAGGCAAATGTCGTGCGGGTGTTTCTTCAGGTATGCGGCACTCGTCACGTAATTTTTCGCGATCGGCTCGGGATTGATGCCGCCAAAATTTGGATCGCGCCGCCCGTTCAGAGTTGTGACGCGACAGGTCGTGCCTTTGAGCAATTCATCGAAACAACCCGCGCCAACACCGAACAAGGCCTCATGCGCAAAACGCAGTTTGCTTTTGGCGATGAGTTTGAAGTCGACTAGTTTTTTGATGGCGTTGTAGTGCGCGGGGCGGATGTCGCGGATTTTGATTTTGCCCGCGGCAATGGCGTCGTCGGCTTTGGTTTCTTTGACGGGAGTTTTATCCAACTCTTTTTCGACTGCCTGACAAATCGTCGGATCGGCCGAACCACCGTAGTAAGCCTTTAACTTAAACCCATTGAACATCGGCGGATTGTGGCTCGCCGTAATCATCACACCGCCGACCGCTTTCTGATCTTTCGCAGCGTAGGAGACCGACGGAGTCGGTGTGGGACGATCGGTGAGGTGAACTTCGAAATTATTTCCGGCGAGCACTTCGGCGACGCGCAGGGCAAATTTGTCCGACAAAAAACGGCGGTCGTAACCGACAATGGCTTTTCGTGCGAAGCCGTTGATGTTCGCATTCCAATAATCAGCCGTCGCCTGGGTGACGCGATCAAGGTTGGCGAAAGTGAAATCTTCGGCGATTACTGCGCGCCAGCCGTCGGTGCCAAATTTGATGTCTGCCATAAGTAAGTTGTCAGTGCTGAGTAACAGTCCGCCGGGAAAAACGGTATCAGGGATTGAACTGAATCTCGCCCTGAATCGGAGCCGACTGCTCCACAATCTTGCGCATTTTTTTTATCGCATTAGTCAGGCTCGGTTGAGCGAACAGGCCGGTGCCGCTGACGAATGCATCTGCGCCAGCGTGAGCGCATTCTGCCGCCGTCTGGAAGTTGATGCCGCCATCAACGCAGATTTTGTATTTCAATCCGCGCTCCTGCCGCCACGTATAAGCCTGTTCAATTTTAGTCAATGTTTCGGTGATGAATTCCTGGCCACCGAAACCGGGGTTGACCGTCATGATCAAAAGCGAATCGACATCTTTCAAATAAGGTTCAACCAACTCCATCGCAGTCGGTGGATTGATGGAAAGGCCGACTTCTTTGCCGAGGTTGCGAATTTTCCAGAAAAGCGACGGCACCTGTTCGCCGAGTTCAACGTGAACGGTAATGCGATCGGCCCCGGCTTTGGCGAAAGGTTCGAGCAAAATTTCCGGACGCGTGCACATGAGATGGACGTCGAAAACCATTTTGGAATACGGCCGAATAGCTTTTACGACAGCGGGGCCGAAGGAAATGTTCGGCACGAAATGTCCGTCCATGATGTCGAGGTGCAGCCAATCGGCGCCGGCTTTTTCCACGCGCGCGGCTTCTTTGCCGAACTGAGTGAAATCCGCGGCGAGCAGCGAGGGCGCGATAATCATCGGCAGAAGCGTAATAAATCTGGCGGGAAGGTCAACGTGGGTTTGCGGTTACTTCACGAGCGCACCGGCAATAAAAAAAGCGCCCCACCCGGGGCGCCTGTGAATACTAACTCTACTGCGCTGCCTAGCATAGAGAAGTGCGGGTGGCGTGTATGCAAGGTGAACCAAGGTTTGTGTTGGAAGGTTTGGCCCTACACGGAAGCGTCCACACTACACGTCGTTTATGGCGGGGCCTGAGGGGCCGCGGAATTTAGAAGTCGAAACAATTTTGAAATTGCGCAAATTCCAAAAAAACGTTTTCGAAAAACGAAGCTTACCCAACCGCTACCGCAGAGACCGGCGCCAACCTGGCCAAAAAAATGGCGCCCCACCCGGGGCGCCTATGAAAACTAACTCTACTGCAATGCCGAGCATAAATGAACATAGGGAAAGCGTCTGCAAGGCGAATCATGGTTTCCACTGCGAGGTTATACCCTACAATCATGTAGCGTGGATATAGCGCCCAAATGTCGGGTCAGCTCCGAGGCTCGTTCCGGCTGTATTGTATACGGCACAGCCAGAATTTAACAATTCCACTGGCACAGGTCTCGGGTTGCTGGCAGATTGCCAAATAACGGCCAGTCGCCGATACTAATATCACTTTATGCATACACAGACCAATGACGCGTTGATCGAGAAGACGCGTGAACTTTGCGAAACCATCCTCAAGCAGCCGGAGTTTCAGGCTATCCGTGAAAACATGGATAAGTTCATGATTAACACCGAAGCGCAGAAGATGTATCAAGAACTCAGCGAAAAGGGTCAATATCTGCAACACAAACAAGAGCAAGGTCTGCAGCTCGAAACCACCGAAGTCGAAGCGTTCGAGAAGCAACGCGAAAAGTTTTTCAGCAACCCTGTCGCGAAAAATTTCGTAGATGCGCAACAGCAGATGCACGAAATGCAGGACCAGGTGAATCAATACCTGACCAAGACTTTCGAGCTCGGCCGCATGCCCGAAGCGAAGGATTTTGAAGGCGGTTCCTGCGGCAGCGGTTGTGGTTGCCACTGATTCAATTAAAAATTACGAAGTAGATTTAAAAAGTTCCGCGTGACTTAGGTTGCGCGGAACTTTTCGCTTTTTAATTGCCCGACGTTCATCCTTAATCTCGCGGTGTTCAATCCCATCGAAGCTTTCCGCAGGTACGCTACAAAACACGGCTACCTGACCGCTCCCGTGAAATCGGAGCGGATGCCACCCGGAATTCCCTACATCGTAGGCAACGAAGGCGCGGAACGGTTCAGTTATTATGGGATGCGGGCGATTCTCGTCATTTTTATGACGCAGTACATGGTTGGGCGAACTGGGCTTCCGGATCACCTGAATGAAATGCAGGCGAAAGTCTGGTTTCATAATTTCGTGTCCGCTGTTTACTTCCTGCCACTGATCGGGGCCGTTGTTGCAGATGCATTTTTCGGGAAATATCGGACGATTATTTGGCTGTCGCTCGTCTATTGTGGCGGGCATCTGGCGTTGGCCCTCGACGACTCTCGCAATGGTCTTCTGCTCGGTTTGACGCTCATCGCGATCGGCGCAGGAGGTATCAAGCCGTGCGTTTCCGCGAACGTAGGCGACCAGTTCGGCCAAACCAATTCGCATCTTCTCCCGAAAGTTTTCAGTTGGTTCTACGCTGCAATCAACTCCGGATCTACCGTTGCGACGATTCTGATTCCATTTGTCTTATACAAATACGGCCCGCACTACGCATTCGCGATCCCAGGTGTCCTGATGCTGATTGCGACTGTGATTTTTTGGATGGGACGGAAAAAATTCGTACACATCCCCCCGGGGGGAATGCAGTTCATCAAAGAAACGTTCAACGCGGAATCGTTGCGAGTGATTCGTCGGCTGGCGGTTCTATACATATTTATCGCCGTTTTTTGGGCTCTGTTCGACCAGACATCTTCGTCATGGGTGTTTCAGGCACAGCACATGGACCGGCATTTCCTTTGGTGGGAGCTACTGCCATCACAATTTCAAGTCATGAACCCGGCGATGGTCGTCGTGTTCATCCCGATTTTTACCCTGTTAATTTACCCGGCCGTGAACAAATTTTATCGCCTGACTGCCCTGCGAAAAATCGGTATCGGATTCTTCCTCGCGGTGCCCTCGTTTTTGATTCCAGCCTGGATCGAAATGCGCATCGGCCGCGGCGAACATCCAAGCATCGGCTGGCAGGTGTTGGCATACGCCTTTATCACGGCGGCGGAAGTTTTGATTTCGATAACCGGACTTGAATTTTCCTACACACAAGCGCCAAAGCGCCTGAAGTCTTTCATTATGGGCGTGTTCTTGTGCTCGACTACAGTCGGCGACTTGTTCGTATCGTTCGTAAACATTTTCATCCAAAACCGCGATGGCAGCAGCAAGTTGCCCGGAGAACAATATTACCTGTTCTTCGCCGGCCTCATGTTCTTGTCCGCAGTTACCTACGCGTTCGTGTCACCATTTTTCAAAGTGCATACGGTGGTTCAGGACGAGGCGCCAGCCTTGGCGTCGTGATGCATCAGTTATTTCGATACAGGCACGACGCTTTTCAATTTCCGTTTTCAACGCCAGTGACGTATTGCTAAGCCAAGCAGCAAATGGAAACGACACCCAAACATTGGCGCCGCGGGTTTTGGAGTTTGATCGCGACGCAGTTTCAAGGTGCGTTTAGCGATTGCACTCTCAAGAACCTCGTCATCTTCATCATCCTCGGCATGGGCCTGCCCGAAGGACAGCGCGACAAACTTGTCCCAATTGTCGGCGCGCTGTTTGCATTGCCGTTCATTCTGTTTTCAATGGCCGGCGGATATTTCGCGGACCATTACAGCAAACGTGCCGTCACAATCGGCATCAAAGTCTTCGAAATCGCCGTGATGTTGATTGCGACCGTCGGGTTGATGTTGAAGAACCTGCCGATGGAACTGACCGGCGTATTTTTGATGGGCGTGCACAGCGCGATTTTTGGGCCGTCGAAATATGGATTGTTGCCGGAGATTTTGCCCGACACGAAATTGTCCTGGGGCAACGGCATCATCGAGTTTGGCACATTTGCTGCAATTATTTTGGGCACCGCATTGGGCGCTATTTTGTCCGACATGTTTCGAGGCCGACAGGTTTTCTCAGGGGCAATCTTGATCGTGTTAGCGGTTGTGGGATTGGCGATGAGTTTCGGAATTTCGCGAGTGCCTGCTGCTGCGCCGCACAAGCCATTCCAAATTAACTTCCTCTCGGACCTGTGGACGCAGATAAAATTGATGCACAAGGATCGTCCGCTTTGGATGGCGATGTTGGGGAACACCTACTTTTCCTTTTTCGGCACCATTCTGCAATTCAACATCATCCTATATGGCAAGGACGTGTTGAAACTTGCCGATACGCAGAATGGTTATCTGCAAGCGTCGGCGGCGATTGGCATTGGCGTGGGCAGCGTCGCGGCCGGTTATCTTTCGCGCGGCAAGATTGAGACGCGCCTCATTCCGCTCGGGTCCATCGGCATGACCCTATTTGCGGTGGTGCTCGGTCTGCCGAATCTTTCGTCTTGGATGTTCGCGGCGGGGTTGATTGTGGTTGGTTTATTTGGTGGATTTTTTGTCGTGCCGATTGGTGCGCTCTTGCAGCACCGGCCGAAGAAGGACGAAAAAGGTGGGATTTTGGCTGCGGCGAATTTGCTATCGTTCGTCGGCGTATTTGTCGCGTCTGGTTTTTATTACTTACTGATTTCAGTGCTAAAATTATCGCCGGGTGCAGTATTTGTTTGCTGCGGTGTCATGACTTTGTTGGGCACCATCTATATTGTCCGTTTGCTGCCGGAATCGTTTCTTGGCCTTTTCAGAAAAACCGCCCCAGTCTCCCCTGCAGGCCATTAGGCGCGGTTTTGACAATCGGATTGCGTTCCCATAGCTTGCTCGCCGGTGAAAATTGTCCGCTATACGGATCGTGACTACGCGTCGCAAATCGATGCGCTGCTCGGTGCATCCAGTTTATTTGATCCCACCATCGAACAACAAACGCGCGCCATCGTGGAAGCCGTGCGCGAACGGCACGACGCCGCGTTGCTCGAACTGACCGAACGCTTTAATGGCGTCAAACTGCACCATGAGCAAATCGCAGTGACGCAGGCGGAGTTCATGACCGCAGCCATTCAGGCCGACGAAGGTTTGCGCAAAGCCGTTGCCGAAGCGCAGAAAAACGTCGAATCATTCGCAAAAAAATCGCTTCGGAAAAATTGGTCTGCGCGAAATTTGCACGGCGCAAAAGTTGGCGAAAAATTCGATCCGCTCACACGTGTCGGCGTTTACATTCCAGGCGGACACGCCCCGCTTGTTTCGACCGCACTGATGACCATCCCCCTCGCGCGCGTGGCTGGATGTCGCGAGATTGTTGTTTGCACACCTTGCAACAACAAAGGCCAAGTGAACCCCGCGTTGCTCTACGCAGCGCGTGTTGCGGGCGCGACCGAAGTCTATCGCGTCGGCGGCGCACAAGCGATCGCCGCAATGGCGCTCGGCACGGAAACGATTCGCCCCGTGCAAAAGATTTTCGGCCCTGGCAATGCGTATGTCGTCGCAGCGAAGCGGCTGTTGTTCGGATATGTGAACGTCGACTTGTTGCCCGGACCGAGCGAATTGCTTGTGCTCGCTGATGACACCGCGAACCCCGCCTACATCGCAGCCGACATGCTCGCGCAAGCCGAACACGGCAGCGGGCACGAACGCGTTTGGTTCGCGACGCCTTCAGCAAAACTGATCCGTGCCGTCGAAAAGGAAATTAACAAACAAGCTGGCAAAGCCGAACGCGGCGACGCAATTAAGCGCGTGCTCGATACAAATGGTTGGCTGATCCAAGTGAAAGATATCGAAGGCGGGATCGACTTGGCCAACCGCATTGCTCCCGAACATTTCGAAGTGATGGTGCGTCGTCCTGAAAAAGTCGTTTCCAACGTGGTCACTGCGGGTGCCATTTTTATTGGAAACGAAACGCCAACTGTCCTCGGCGATTACGTTGCCGGCCCGA
>JAQGOW010000502.1 GCA_028293405.1 Verrucomicrobiales bacterium | reverse complement strand
GACAGGCTCTCTTGGAACGATAAGTAACAAATCGATCCAGTTTATTATGGAGAGCAACCTGACGATTCAGGCTAACTTCGTCACCAACCTTTTCTTGGGAATGGTTGGAACTTACAATGGATTGTTCGCCGAATCGGACGGCGTGACTGCAGACACCGCAGGAATGATGAACAATATTGTTGTCGGACCTAAGGGAACCTACAGCGGAAAAATTAAACTGGGCGGTCATGGTTACAGCATAGGTGGGAAATTCGACCAATCAGGGCACGGTCGCGACGGGGTCTCGCGCGACGAACCAGGGCTGTCTGGATTCTTTGTGAATCTTGATTTGGGATGGAGGAGCACGCCAAAAAGAATCACGGGTATTGTAGCAAACAGCAATGGTGCGTGGGCGTCTCCTTTTGTAGCGAATCTATCCAGTAACACACTGGGATCGAGCGCATTTACGATGCTCCTCCCCCCTGATCCGAATACATCGCCGGTGGCATCGCCCGGCGGAGATGGATACGCAACAATCACCAATCGAGACGGCAAGATCTCCGTCGTCGGAAAACTTGCCGATGGGGAATCCTTTGCGCAAACCGTACCCGTTGCAGAAGGTGGCGACGTGCCCGTTTATTTAGATCTCTATGAACATACCGGACTGCTAACAGGGTGGATCAATTTAGCAAGCCGGCCTACTGGAACGCTCACATGGATAAAGAAAGCGTCGACTGATCTTTATCCCATTGGCTTTAGTAATCGAGTTGCCGTTATCGGTTCTGGATACACTAACGTCACTCCGTCTCTATCGTTATCCCGGGGCACACTGGAAATCTTGGGAGACGGCGAGGCTCTCACCTTTAATGTGAGCTTGAGCAACAACAAAATCGGTGTGCTTAGCGGTAGCGCGACGAACAGGCTCACGGGAACGATCCAGCCAAAAACGGGTTTGTTACAATTGAAATTCGGTCGTACGCGCGGCGGGCCGACCATGACTCCAGCGGCCGGCGCATTGTTACAAAACAGCAATCGTGCCGGTGGTTTTTTTGTTGGAACAAATCAGGCCGGTGCAATCCGCTTGCATTAGTTCGTCTCAGTGGCGGACTAATACTACAACAGTTGCCAGATAATTGGGTTTTCAAACTTATCGCGGTTGGACTCCGTTGTTCAACGCAGCAGGCCGGACGCTTGATGGTTATAGCCGTTTAATTTTGGCCCGCACCGCACGCGAGTAAAACATGTTTTGCGGCTATCAGTTGTGTGAAGACCAATTCCAACGGACGACGCGGCGCGATCGTCCCTACCACATACATCGGATGACGCGCGGAGCGGAGCGATCCATCACACGGATGAAAGGTTCAAGTTCGAACCGCCGCGTGGGGGCACGCGCGGCCTACACGGTTTCGCAGCTTTTTCACAGCCCCCTGCTTGCCGGTGTCGAAGCATCTTCCCATCAGGAGCCGTTATGGTCCGTGACAGGGCTGGAATTGCGTCTTTTCAAAACGCGTGCTCAAGGTCGTCCGTATCCGGCAGGGTTATGACAAGGTGGGGTAGCGGCTTGTCAAATGGTGAAGTGAGGTGGGGTGCGGTTAAAAGTGGTGGTCAGAATTGGAATGCGAGTAAACGGCCTCCTCTCCCCGGCCCTCTCCTCCAGAGGCTGAGAGGGAGAAATTCAAGGGAAGGACGCTGCTGCTTAGGGTTGCGTCACTGTTGGGCTACGCAATTTAAGGATTTTTCGGTTGATACCGCAGCGCGACTGCGCCGGAGTTTAACTCTAACCGGCTCACGAGTTTCAGGTCCACAGGGTTTGATAATCCTGCGAACAAGGTCGGGCCATGGCCGGCCACGACCGGGTGCACGATGAACTCGTATTCATCGATTAATCGCAGTTCGGTCAGAGCCTGCGCGAGTTTGACGCCGCCCAGGAACAGGCCGTTGCCGGGTTGTTGCTTGAGCCGTTGAACGGCGGTTTTGAGATCGCCGCGCACGAGTTCGGCGTTCCAGTCGACGCGGTCGAGCGTGCTGGAGACGACATATTTCTTGGCCGCGTCGATCGTTTTGGCGAAAGGGAGCATCCAGGGCTCCATCCAGTCGGGGCGGACGCCGGTCTGAGCGGGCGCGCGCCAGGCTTCTTCCATCATTTGGTAGATGACCCGGCCGAAGATCAGGGCATCGGCTTCGGCGATGTTCTTGGCGGCATGATGATGCAAGGATTCGTCTGGGATAACAGCTCGATGATCGTAGCAGCCGTCCAAAGTGACGTTGATGGAAAAGCGAAGTGGTCGCATAAGATGGTCTTCAAGCAATACTTTGAAAGGGGCGCGGACTCAACTGTGCCTGCTTCTTAGCTTTGGCGTGGTTTCGATCGAAGAAGACGAAGGGAGTGAAGGAGGCACGAAGGCTTGGAGGTGATTCCGGCGCAAGGGTTGCGTTGCCGATTGTTGATACGGTGTTTGTGTCGAAGGTTGCAATACTGATCCGCATCCCGCGCAAATCTGAGGCAAAAACTCTGCAAAATAATCGGTAGCGGACATGACAATTCAACTAACTGACCACTTTTAAGCACATTCGGTGCGGACGAATGACTGCAATCTCGCAGATTCATTGAGCGAAACGGACGATTCGTTTTGCGCCCGGCCCTCCTTTTAGGATTACTTTGAATGAATTGTGAGCGTTGGGCTCCGCAGAAACGCAGTTCATTTCCGTAAATAAATAATCTACGGGCCCAATTGAAACAGCCGGCCCTAGTACTATTGAGAACAGGGTGGGCTTGACGACCTTTAATACTCGATCGCCTGAAGAAAGCGCCTCTTTAGTCACCCCTCCATTCGTCCTCAGCGTTAGCCTAAGGCCTGGAACCGCGTTAATCCGCTCCCTCGAATTTGCAAGATGGTACATGTCGATCACATTTTCGAATTCATCATTCTTAATTTTCCGAAATGGCATAAGGGGTGGATTGACTTTAAAGTGTTGTGCCAGCCATCGGCATTTCGCGAGCCAATCCAAAATTTGCGATATTTCTCTTACAGTCGTGCTCTCAAAATTACCGGCTGCTCCCTTCCAAAGAACGTTTCCATTTATCAGAACGTGTATCTCGGGAGGCGTTTTGCTACAGATGACATTCATCAGCGTTTCGATTTGATGAAAATAAGGAAGCACGAGCAGCGGATGGCCCGTCCATTGTTCGATCACAAAATTTATACTGGAACTCACAGACCTATCGCCAGGAAGCTCCCAAGGTATTTCGCCTTCGATCTCCAAAGGGGAATTCTCCAGCCTACCCTTATACGTTAAATATTTTGTCCCGAACCTGAACTCGCAATCTATCTGAATGACAGAAACGTTGCTGTCGCTCTTGCATATGTACTGAATACATCCGCTACGTGCTTTTCCAAATTGTAGAGTTCCGCCGCCTGCCTTCATGCAGTTCATCTGTTCGAGCAGCGGCGCTCCAACGAACTCTAATTCGCCAGGCTCAACTTTGACAGCGGCTCCGCGTTCGAAGAAATTCTTCCAGCCTTCTCGGTTTTTGCTATTAATCTTAGCTTTAAATGAAAACGTTTTCTTTGGGTTTATAGTTACATGTTCCTTCCCGTCCTGTACGGAAACTCGAACCTCGCAGCGCGGATCAATTGTTTCGAGTTCTAATTTCCGATTCTGCAATGCTGCTTTGGTTGACACCGGATGCAAATCGCGCACGAACCGTTCTGCTTGGGGCAGCGTGCATTTGAACTTCGTGTAATTGGTGAGGTTGTCTTCGCGGACAAATCGAACCGTGCACGTCTGCTGCTTCTTCAGAACCTCTGCGGGAATGTAATTCTTGATATACTCCTGAGCAAAAACCCAATAACCCTCGGCAGTCGTGACATTTACCAAAAATAGAAATATTGGGTGTTGCGCTCGCACAAGATAATATTCCAAATGTTTTGTTCTGAATGAATAGCTCAGCGGGTGTTCCCTGTCCGATCCTTCAAAACCCTTTATTTGCACCCCGAAATGGAAACCTGATGGTTCGCCGCCGTTCGTCGTTTCGACAAGATAGTCGACGAAAAAGTCAGGGTCTTGCTTGCGTGGCAGCCAGTCGTCACGAAGCCAATCCAAAAAGATTTTTATTGCGCGCTGATCAATCTGA
>JAQGOW010000479.1 GCA_028293405.1 Verrucomicrobiales bacterium | reverse complement strand
CCTCCTTTGTCTTTTGCTGCTCGCGTGTGTCACAGCGCGCGCCAATATTGACTGGCCCGAAATGCGCGGACCAACTCAGAACGGTCATGCGCCAAATACTGGACTGCCTGTTCATTGGAGCGAAAAGGAGAACGTCAAATGGAAGACTGAGATTCCGCTGCGTGGTTGGTCGACGCCGGTCATCGCTGATGGGCAAATTTGGATGACCACCGCCGATCGCGATGGCCACGACTTCTTCGTTATTCGTGTTGACGAAACCACCGGCAAAATCACCCTTAACAAGAAGCTCTTCCACTCTGACAACCCCGAGTCGCTTGGCAACGATGTGAACAGTTACGCTACGCCTTCGCCGGTCATTGAGCCTGGACGCGTTTACGTCAATTTTGGCAGTTATGGAACCGCTTGCATCGACACCAAAACTTCCGACGTTCTCTGGAAACGAGACGATCTGCCGTGCCGGCATTTTCGTGGACCTTCGTCATCGCCTGTTCTGTTCGGCGATTTGTTAATCCTGACGATGGACGGAGTGGATCTTCAATACATCGCCGCGCTCGACAAAAAAACCGGCAAGACAGTTTGGAAAACCGACCGTTCAGCAAATTGGAACGATGTCGATGAAGGGCCACTTGCCAAACTCGGCGACCATCGCAAAGCCCATAGCACGCCCATCATCGCGACCGTAAGTGGTAAAGCGCAGTTACTCAGCTCCGGCGCAAAAGCCGCCTACGGATACGACGCCAAAACCGGACGCGAATTGTGGAAAGTCACGCACCTCGATTACTCCTCGGCGCCGCGACCGATTTTCCAAAATGGTCTCGCCTATTTCGTCAGTGGCACGTCCAAGACGGACTTGTTTGCCGTCAAACCCGATGGTCACGGCGACGTTACCCAATCGCATGTGCCGTGGCATTTGCGCACGCACGTCGGAAAATTTTCGTCACCGATTTTTGTCGACGGCTTGATTTACACCGCCGCTGGCGAAAGCTTCGTCTCTTGCGTCGATGCGACCGACGGCAACGTCGTCTGGACCGAACGCCTCGGCGGAACTTACGAAGGTTCGCCGATCTACGCAGATGGCCGTTTGTATTTCTTCGATCAAGAGGGCACTGCAACCGTGCTCAAACCTGGACGCACCTTTATCGTGCTTGCCACCAACAAACTGGATTCCGGCTTGATGGCTTCTCCTGCAATCAGCGGTCACGCACTCATCATTCGCACGAAAACGCACCTCTACCGCATTCAAGAATAGCCCTATCGGGGTTTGTTGTAGTCGGGAGAAGGAGTTGTTCCGCTGCCGGGCCGAACTAGTTTAATTCAACAGGAGGAACTATATGCATATCTTAGGAATGATCGTCATCGGCTTGATTGTCGGCATTATTGCAAAACTACTAATGCCCGGTCGAGACCCTGGCGGTTTCATCATCACTACGTTGCTCGGTATCGCCGGTTCGGTGATCGCGTATTATATCGGCCGCGCTGTGGGCTGGTATAACGAAGGCGACTCAGCGGGCTTCCTCGCATCCATCGTGGGAGCTATTATCCTGCTGGCCTTGTATCGCATGGTCGTCGGTCGCAATCGCCACGTCGAAGTCTGACAAATAACCAAGTCGAGCAATCTCTCAAACGGCTTTGAGTAGAGTGCTCGATTTTCGAATGCATCCCATTGTCTATGCTCATTGAGCATGGGCTTTGGGATACGATTTTTTAATTTGCGCAACTGTGTTGGCCTTCCCCATGCGGTACATCCGTTTTCGTGTGTTTCGCGTTTTTCGTAGTTAAAATCAGTCATCCGTTCTCTGTCTTTTTGCGGCCATGCTACAATGTTGACAAAAGAAGCAACTTCACAATAAACTCGACCCGCTGCTAAATGGCAGATTCCGGCGGGTAACCGTCTGAAAGCGATCTTTGAAACGCCAATAAATCGAATAAGCAATCTGGAACGCCCTCCTAGGGTAAATACCGGAAGATATCGACTTGTACCGGTTAGTATCGGTTTAAAATAAAATTACTTTTTCCGCTGAGCCTAACCGAGGCTGCGAAATCCGAAAATATCACCTTATATCACCTGGTAGCACCTCCTAACGGCAAAATAAAAGATTGTTTAGTTCCGTGACCGCCGTTTCGACCCGAACGATCCCGCTGTATGTTACCTTCTGACGCCTTCTGACACCACAAAAAGGATTGTTCAGGCGCGAAGCTCCTCTGCGGCACATGGAAATCTGCGTTTTTATCCATTTTTCACTTCTTAATTCGCACTTCTTAATTCTTAATTTCCCTATGGAACGACTGCCCGGCTTTCGCGATTTCTATCCTGAGCCCTTGCCCCACAAGGACGTCTGGAGCGCCGACGCGCGCCAATACATTTTTGACACCTGGCGCGGCGTCGCCAAACGCTACGGTTTTCGCGAATACGACGGCCCACCGATCGAACCGCTCGAGCTTTATACGCTCAAGAGCGGCGAGGAAATCGTCGGCCAGCTCTATAACTTTGTCGATAAAGGCGAGCGCGCGGTGTCGTTGCGGCCGGAAATGACTCCGACCTT
>JAQGOW010000445.1 GCA_028293405.1 Verrucomicrobiales bacterium | reverse complement strand
ATCGCGCCGTTATAGATATGGTCAACCGAGTCCTTGGCCTGAGACAGTACAGAGTGCAACCGGACAACGCGACGGCTCAATCCCAGCCCGATTCACAAAACCGCATTGTGAAACGTGAAATCGCGTCCTCATCCGACGCCGCACTTAAATCTGAAGTGCCGTCATCGCCCGACTCGGAACCAGCAAATCTCAAATCTGAAATTCCGTCTATCAGCGACTCTGAAGGTTCAAATTCGAAGTCGGAAATCTCAACCGATCCCCGACCCACCGCCACCCCTCCATACACTCCACGCGAACGGCCATGGAACTGGAACGAGTTTTCCGACGAATACCTCGAAAAATGGTGTTCCGGCGCACCCATGGACGAACCATGAAAACATTTGCCACAACAAAAAAACCAGTAACATCCACGCGCGATGACGCTTGGTGTAATCCTGCTATTATTCGGTTCCGGCCTCTGGGCCGGGACACAGAACGCATTAGCCGGCGGCGGGTCCTTTGTGACCTTGCCCGCCCTGATGCTCTCCGGACTAGACGCGCGCGCAGCCAACATCACATCGACGATTGCACTGTTCCCCGGACAAGTCACCACCGGCTGGGCCGGACGCAAAGGCGTCACCGGAACCGAACGCCTATCGTTCAAAGCCTTCTTCATCATCAGCCTGATCGGTGGCGTAGTGGGTGCAATACTGCTCCTGCTAACGCCACCGTCATTTTTCGCGAGGTTGGTGCCGTGGCTCGTTTTATTTGCGACGTCGATTTTTGCGTGGGGAAGCTTCTTCCGCAAACAACACGAGCACGAACCCGTATCGGCAGCCGTCGCAGGAACGTCCCAATTTCTGATCGCAATTTACGGCGGATACTTCGGTGGCGGAATCGGCTTTCTAATGCTGGCCGCGTTAACCTTTGCCGGTCTGAAAATCCGCGCCGCCGGAGCAACCAAAAACGTTTTGGCCGCCGTCATGAATGCTTCGGCAGTCGTGATCTTTTTATTCTCAAAAGAAATCGCCTGGCTCAATGCCGTCATCCTCGGCATCGGCGCGATCATCGGCGGCCTGATTGGCGCGCATTTACTTCAACGTGTCAACGAACGTGCCTTGCGCATTGGCATCGTTGTCCTCGGACTCGCCCTGACCGTCGGACTTTTTCTGCGTCAGTAAGCGCGCGCCGTATTCACCGGTCCGTCCGCGAAAGTCACGTGCCCCAATTCAGCCCACCCCCGATGGGACACTGCCTCTGCGCTGTTAAACTTGAGTCCTTAAAGGATATGACTAACGGCATTCTCGGCAAATGGGCTGTGCGCTGCAGTGTTACCGCGTTACTGCTAACTCTAGCGCACTCCTTACCAGCGATTGCGCAAACAACCTTCGGCACCGGCACGTTCCAGGGCATCATTGATTCCGACAGCGATAATGATGAAGGCTTTGGATTCATCCGGCTGACGTTGAACAAAACCGGCACGTTCACCATGGCATTCAACGTCGGCGTCAACGCCGTCGGTCATCACTACTACGTCAAAGTTGGAAAGTTCGATTCCAGCGGTCACTGGTCGATCTCCGGCACGGCGCCGGATCCGGGAAGTTACAACACCCGCTACGAACTCCCGATCAACATGAGTTTGCAACTCGACTCAATCGACAACCCGACGAGAATCACCGGTGAACTCGACGACTACACCCACTCCTCGCACATCGAGATCGAACGCATTTTCGTAGCCAGCCGCGGCAACCTTTCGCCGCACGCTGGTAGTTACACATTCCTATTCGCGGGCACGCACCAACCCGACCCCGACGGCACCGGTTGGGGCCGTGCGATCGTTTCTCCCTACGGCTATATCTATGCCTACGGCGTGACGCCGGATGGCAGGCCCTTCGCACAAGGCGCAAATGTCACCGTCTACGATCGGTGGCCGGTATTCACAAAAATGGCCGGCGTAGTGAACGGAATTTTTTCCGGCTGGCTGAACTTCGACGACCGATCCGACAGCGATTTCACCAGCCAACTGACATGGATCGGTCCAGAAGAACCCGGCCCCAACCACGCGTTTGTCCCTCAATTCGTCACGACCATCAACGTCGTCGGAAGCCGCTGGGTTTACACGCCACACATGACTGCGTTGCAACTGAATTCAGTCACGAACAACATCCACCTGACGTTCACCGATGGCGGTCTGGAAAATCAAATCGATCGCAACCTGACACTGAATCAATTCAACCGCGTCATCTTCGCGCCACATCAACTCGGAGATTCAATGTATGTCTTGCCGACCATCGGCCTATTTGGCGGCACCTTCAAACACACCGACGGAAGAATCTACCTGTTTCGCGGCGCGATTCTGCAAAAGCAGAATTACGGAGGCGGCCAATTCGTCACCATCGACCACAACTCCGGCAGCGTGAACTTCAACCCCAATTAGCTACCAACATCATTGCGGGCAATGCGTTGCCGTAAACAATTTTTGCGCGTCAGGAAAAGTCCGGTGACAAGGCACAATCCGACAATTCCTGAAACGAACGCGCTGGAGTGCCGGTTGAACACAACGTTGCGTTCGAAAGTTCCGTCATCGCGCTCATGGGCGATCCAGAATATCCAAGGCTGCGAGAAGCCAATAGAGACAGGCGCGTGTGCTGATCCACGGGGGTAAATGTGATGCGGCAGAATGAAGTTCAGCAACAAGAGCGCGGCGCCAATCCAGAGGATGTTCCGAAGCCACGGCCTTTGTGTAGTCGAGGCTTGCGATTTTTTCAGCGGGTTGGTGGGCTCTACTTGGCGAGCCGACGTGGTGTTGATTGTTTCGACATGGCTCTTGAGATGGGTGACTTGTTGATAGCGCGCCTCCGGTTCCTTTTCCAAAGCGCGCAAGACAACTTCATCAAGTCGGACATCAATCTGAACTTTTTTTGAAGGCGCGGCGAAGCGGCCGAGCGGAAGTTCGCCAGTGAGCATTTCGTAAAAGACGACACCGACCGAAAAAATGTCAGCTCGATGATCGACCGTCTGTGGCTTTTCAATCTGCTCGGGCGCCATGTAGTGCGGCGTACCGACAACACCGGTCAAATGCGCGTGTGATTGTTCGGCACCAAGAATTTTAGCAATGCCAAAGTCCGCAATCTTCACGCGTCCTTTTTTATCGACGAGAATATTTTCCGGTTTGATATCGCGATGGACGACACCTTCATCGTGCGCGTATTGAAGCGCGTCACAGATTTTGGGAACGATAGCGAGCGCCTGCTCCGGCGAAAGGCGTTGCGCGCGTTCCATTTCGCGAAGGTTCGCGCCATCGACGAACTCCATCATGAGATAATGATAACCGCCGGATTGGCCGAACTCGTGGACGCCGACAATGTTTGGATGGTTGAGCCGCGCAAGTGCGCGCGCCTCGCGTGTGAACCGTTCGGTGAATCCAGCGCCGGTTGCAGCTTCAGGCGGAAGAATTTTTAGCGCGACATAGCGATCGAGCATCGGCTGTCGCGCCTTGTACACCGCGCCCATGCCGCCCTGGCCGATGAACGCGAGAATTTCAAGCTGTGGAAAACTCGATTTCAGCTCCTCAATGCTTGGCGGACGGAAGTTGAATTTTTTCTGTCCGGCTTCTGGTTCGGTGCCGGTGGGAAACCCAGCTTGCATGAGACATTCCGGGCACAGCCCCGCCGGCGCGTTAGAGGCCAACGGTTTAGCACAGCTCGGACATGTTTTGTTTGTATCCATTATTTTGCCTTTCACCGGATACTATCGGAACGAGCAGCAAAGGTTACAGAGTGACGGCTAATTTGAAACCAAGGCCGCAAAAAGTTGGCG
>JAQGOW010000415.1 GCA_028293405.1 Verrucomicrobiales bacterium | reverse complement strand
CCGACTTCAACTTGCACATCCCGGCGAACGCGATGCTTGCCGTCGTCCTCGCTGGTTTATTAACCGCGCATTGGCGTTTTGCGACGGAAAGCTTTTGGCTCAATCCACGCATCATCGGAAAACTCCTACTGACGGCGTGTATTGTTGGAATCGGGATTTATGTCAGTGGACAAGGATTGAAAGATCGCGCCGAGTTCGTCTGGTTGGAACGCGCGCAACAAATCGAAGACTATTCTGCGGAAAAACAATCGGCCTTGATGCACGCGTGGGAAGTCGCGCCGGACAATTATCAAACCGCCTACGAACTCGGTGAGTGTTATCGCCTGCAGAGTTGGGCTGGACACGCGGGCTACGAAAAGTTGGCGCAGGAAGCGATGAGTTGGTATGACCGCGCCGCGGCGCTCAATCCGTTCGATCCGTTCACACCAATGCGTTACGGCATGTGCCTCGATTGGCTCGATAAACATGTCGAGGCCAGCAAATACTTCGACAAAGCCAAGCAACTCGCGCCGAAGGATTTTACGGTGCAGACGTATTTAGCCTGGCACCAGATGCAAATCGACAACTGGAAAGAAGCCTCCCGGATTCTGCACGAAGCAATGGCTTACTCTTGGACCGAAACCGCCGCAGGTTACATGGAAATGATTGATCGGCATCTTGCCACTCCCTCCCTTCTGAAATACTAGCGTCGTCTGCGTGATACTTGCACTCGCGGCGGAATCAGGAACACTAGTTGCGTGCAGTCCAAGTCGGCGACTCCAAGTGACAGTCCGTATGCGGTTCTTTTGAACCGCAATTTTTTACCCTACGTGATAGGGAGATTCGCGGCGTCATTTGGGCAGCAGATGCTGACGGTCGCGGTGGGCTGGGAATTGTATGAGCGCACGCGCTCGCCGCTGTATCTGGGTTTGGTGGGTTTGACGCAATTTATCCCGATGGTGTTGATGACGTTGCCAGCCGGCCATGTCGCCGATACGCGAGAGCGCAAACGGGTTATCGTCAGTATGCAAGCGATCGTGGGGTTGGCGTCGGCCGGACTCGCGGCCATTTCCGTGTCGCACGTTCATGTGGGATGGGTGTTTGCGTGTTTGGTGGCGTCTGGAATTGCTCGGACATTTTTGTGGTCGGCGAGTGCCTCGTTTTTGCCGCTGCTGGTGTCGCGTGAAGAATTTCCGCGCGCGCTCACGTGGGCGACGAGTAGTTTTCAGTTTTCGGCAGTGGCGGGCCCGGCGGCAGGCGGCGCGATCATCGCTCTCACCAACAGCGCTGTACCGGTTTACATCGCTAACGCAGTCGCGGCGTTCGTGTGCCTTGGGTTGGTGTTGATGGTGCGTATCAAACAACAGCTCGCGCCGAAACAGGAATTCTCATGGCGCAGCATCATGGGCGGGTTTCACTTCGTGTTTCGTAACCGCATTATTTCCGGTGCAATTACGTTGGATCTGTTTGCGGTGTTGTTTGGTGGCGCAACGGCGTTGTTACCGCAATACGCTAAGGAAATTCTGCACGTGGGTCCGCAAGGGCTCGGCTTATTGCAAGCTTCACTGCCGGTTGGGTCTCTGGTGTGTGCGCTTTATATGGCGCATCGACCACCGATGCAGAAAGCCGGGCGGTCGTTGATTTTTGCCGTGGCGCTGTTTGGCGTCGCGACCATTGGGTTCGGATTGTCGCGCTCGTATTGGTTGTCGATGGCGGCCCTGTTTATCTGCGGGTTTGCGGACAACGTCAGCGTCATCGTGCGGCACACGCTGGTGCAACTGCTCACGCCCGATGAAATGCGTGGACGCGTTTCTGCGGTGAACAATTTGTTTATCGGCACGTCGAATGAACTCGGTGGATTCGAGTCCGGCATTGTCAGTCAATATCTAGGGCCAGTGTTTTCGGTGGTGTCGGGTGGTGTGGCCACGATTATTACCGTGGCGGCTGTGGCCGGGTTTTGGCCGGAGATTCGGAAGTTCGGCAGATTGGTGCAGACAGAACCGGTGCAGGAGCCGGCGCGGGAATCGAAGATCGAATTGCCGTGAAGAAAGCTCCAAGCTCCAAGATCCAAGCTCCAGAGAAACTTCAAATCCCAAAACTTCAACTATCCGTAAATCACTAGTTGGATGTTTTCCGGAAGGCTCTTGGCGACTTCGGTGACGACGTCGCCCTTCAACAAAGCCACCAAGCGGTTGCGATGGGCAGAGCCTAAAGCCAGGATGTCGACGCCGAGGGTTGCGGACATGTCGAGGATCGTGGTCGCGGGATTTTCGCTGACGGTATAAAGCGGCACGACGGTCACGCCGTTTTTCTGACCGGCATCGACCATTCCATACATGATCTCGGCGGCGTGCTTGTCGTCCTGCCAACGCGGGCGTTCGCCGCTGGGCAACGGGCCGGGCAAGTTGACGGCGAGTTCTTTGACGTAGAGAACGTAGAGCGTGCCTTTGCGCAACTGCGCTTCTTCCATCGCGTAACGCAGCACCGGAGTTAAACCGCGCGCGGCAACGAGAATGGTTTGGCCGGGGGTGAGGTTGAGTTTGAACTCAGGCATTTCCTCGGGCGCGACGGTGGCGGCGAGATGTTCGTTGAGAGTGACGGTGCGCAGACCGGCGCGACGTTGCGACCACGCGCGCAGGGTCAATCCGCCGACCAAAATGCACACGATGAAAAACAGCGCGTTCGGCTTGGTTTTTGCGAGGGTGAATTCCACAAAAACCAAGATGATGAACGTGACGAACATCACCGACAATTCTTTCCAGTTCAGCCCAAGCTTCTTGTTCAAGATGCACGAGCCGAGGTTAAGCACGATGGCGCCGACGACGCCGATCGCATAAAGGTCCATCAATGCGCGCGTGTCCGGCGAAATCAGGACGACGATTACAGGCAATATCGTGGCGATGAGCAGCGGCAGGTAAGGCACGCCGTGGGAATTGAGCTTCGAGAGCGGGCGCGGCATTTCGCCGTCGCGCGCCATCATGTAAAACAAACCGATGAGCGCGGTGATGGCGGTGTTGACGGCGCTAAGCAGCAACAGGCCGACGATGATTCCGGTGACGATCCCAAAAACCTGCCCGAACGCCGGCGACACGTAGGAGCCGTATTGTTCGGCGAGCACGTTGAGCATGTCTTCCCAACGCCGTTCCAGTTCGGGCTTGAGCGTTTGCGGCAAGGACAACATCGCCCAACCCATCAGCGCGGTGCCGATGACGACTTCAATCGCAACAACCCAAATGGCCTTGGTCGCGGTGCGACGGATCTGCGGCAAATCCATCGTCGCGCCGGGGTCGAGCTTCATCACGCCAGTCATGTTGGCGATGGATTCGACACCGCTCAACGCGAGGATGATTGCGACGAACGTCGTCCAATTGTGACTGAACTTTCCGTGCAACGGTTAGAGGTGTATCGTCGTCAGGTGCGGAAGGCTCAGCGCAATAATACCGACGACAACAATCACCATCGGCAAACAAAGCGCCACGGCCATGCTGCCGGAATGTTTGGGCCCGTAAAAATTAATCGCGCCGACGCAACCGATCAGCCCAATCGTCGCGAAGAGCAGCCATTCTTTGGGAACGTGAAAATAAGTCAGCGCCGAGTAACCGCTGAGCGACGCCGTCACGGTGAGATCCGCCACCAACATCAGCGCGCCGACGACCGCGAGCAACCGGCTTTGACTGCGCGCCGCGGAATAAACGCCGCCGCCGTCGGGAAAGTGCCGACAAATAATCGTGTAATTGAAACCGACGAGACCGGTCAAGGCACAGACCGCCAAGATCATCGGCAGCGAAGTATAACCTGCGGCGAGAAAAGCCGCGCCGATGACGTAAGCTTTGCTCGTGCCCCAATCGCCGTAAAGCAAGGCCGCCGCACGCTTCCAATCCACATTGCGTGGACGATGCGCACCAATACTAATCATGCTGACCTCGGCTAGAACACACAGGGCTCACTGCGGCGAATAGTGGCTTGAAGAGGCGGGTCCAGTCAATCGGAGAACGAACCTTTGTTGTGTTAAAAATACATTAAAACCATGCGCTTGAACGACTTACACGCAATCAGGGCGGGTGCCTACGGTCTCGCCGTTGGGACCTACGGAGCCGCCGTAGGCGCCCACGCCGTCACCGTTGGGCCCCACGGCGACGCCGTGGGTGCCAACGAAGCGGCCGTTGGACTCAACGGAATGACGGTTGGGACCAACGGTGGCTCCGTTGGCACCTACGACCACTCCGTTGAGGCTAACGGAACCGGCGTTGGACTCAACGCCCGACCCGTAGGAAAGAAAAACGACCGCAGTGGTCGGGAATGTTTAACCGAGTTGAGCCGCGAGATATTCCGCGAAGTGCACCGGATGACTGTCGTGGCTGAGGTGATCGATTTGGTGGCGGCAACTTGTGCCGGATGCGATGACCGTTGCGTTCTTCGGCTGCGCCGCGAGTTTTGCGATGAGCGGTTCGGCCACTTTCACGGACAGATCATATTTAGAAGCCGTCGCGCCAAAACCGCCCGCCATCCCGCAACAACCGGTCTCGAGCAAAGTCGCTTTTGCGTTCGGCACGCGTTCGGCCAGCTTCTTCATGAAGGCCGGATTGAGCAACGACTTGGCGTGGCAATGCGCGTGGATGGCCACCGGGTTGGGCGTCGAATTAAATTTGATCGCGTCGGGCTCGCGCGTGAGCAGTTGGTCAATGAAATGTTCGAACACGAAACAGCGCGCTTTGACTTTCCTGGCGTGCGGCAATTTCAGTTCGATATAGTCCTCGGCGAACATCGAGTAGCAGGACGGTTCGAGGAACAGAATCGGCTCCGTGCCGTCGGCCATGATCTCAAGATTGTGGCGACCGAGCGCCGACGCGCGATGGAGATCGCCCTGGCTGAATGACGGACGACCGCAGCACTGGCGGTTTTCCACAAGCACAACTTCGAACCCAGCCGCTTCCAAAACTTTCACGGCCGCGTGACCAATGTGCGGCTCGTGATAACGCACGAACGTGTCGTCCCACAAAATAACGCGACCGCGTTTGGCGGTAGTGCCTTTGGCACGAGCGTTGAACCATTTATCAAACCGCTCACTGGTATATTCGGGCAACGGCCGTTTGGCCGCGACACCGAGAAATTTCTCCATCGCTTTGCGGAGCGGCTTGGACTTGAGCATCGCGTTGGCAATGCCCGGCGTGATGCAACCCATTTGGCCGAGACGATCGGCCGCGCTGAAGATGCGTTCGCGCAAAGTCATGCCGAACTTCTCGTGGCGCGCGTGAAGCAACTCGGCCTTGAGCAGCGCGAGGTTCACGTTGGACGGACATTCGGTCGTGCATGCTTTGCACGCGAGACAGTTCGCAAGCGCGGCGTCGAGCTCCTCGGAAATGAGCGCCTCAGGATTGCCGCGCTGGCTGACGGCGGAGCGAATGATGTTCGCGCGACCGCGTGTGGACATGATTTCTTCGCCAGTCGCGACGTAAGTCGGACACATCGTCGGCGGCGCTTTGCGGCAACCACCGCAACCGTTGCACTGCTCGAGATTGCCGATGAAGCCTTCGTCCTTCGCAGCGAAGGCGAGAACAGGTTCGAAGGGTAGCGTGATGTCGATCTGCGCGCGGAGGTCCTGATCGATCTTGAAGCGACCGGTCGGGATAATTTTGCCCGGATTGAAAATGTTCTTCGGATCAAAAACGTTTTTGATGTCCGCAAAAAGCTGCATGAGTTCGTCACCCATGAGCATCGGCATATATTCCGTGCGCGCCATGCCGACGCCGTGTTCGGAGCAGAACGAACCTTTGAATTGTTTCACCACTGCCGCGACTTCGTCCGAGACTTCGCGAAATTTTTTCAGGTCGCCAGGCTGACGCAGATCGAGCACTGGACGAATGTGCAACAAGCCCGAGGCAGCGTGGCCGTAATAACAGGCGTGCAGATTGCGGCTCTCGAGAATGCCGCGAACGGCTTTGTAATACGCAGGAAGTTGGTGCGGACGGACCGCAGCGTCTTCGATCGTGGTGACGGGCTTCGAGGCGCCTTTGACACCAGTCACCAACGAGAGACCAGCCTTGCGCATGTTCCAAGCAAGAGCCATGACAGCTGGATCGGTCGCAGTGAGCGTGCGCAGACCAAGCTTGCGCCTGGAAAATTCAGCAATGGCATCGCCCGTCTCATCAAAGAACTCAACGAACAACATCGCCTTGCAAGGCTTGGTGTCGAGCTCGAGCAAATCGCGAGCGGCTTTGAACGCAAGCTGGCCTTTGGTTTGATCCGCGAGCACATCATCGACATGTTCGATCGCCGCTGGTTTGAGATCGAGCAAATCAACCGTGCCTTGCATCGCTTCTTCGACCGTCGCGTAAAACACGACGCCAAGAGTTTTGCGTTTCGGGATCGGCACGATTTTCAGTTCGGCCGAAACCATCGCCGCGAGCGTGCCTTCGCTGCCGGCAAGAAGGTGATTGTATTGCGATGGTTCGCGCAGAAACCGTTCAACGCTATATCCCGGCCAACGCTTAAGCAGATCGCCCGGCATGTTCGCTTCGATCTCCGGCTTGCGCGCGAACACCATCTTTTTCAGTTGGAAATTGCGCGTGGAGTCAGGGCCGTTGAGACCAAAAGTTTCTATGGTGCCGTCGGCCAGGACGACTTCGACAGAGCGAACGTGATCGGCCGTGCAACCGTAATAGGGACAGTGTGAACCGGAAGAATTGTTGGCAATCATCCCACCAATGGTCGCGCGCGCGCTGGTGGCAACATCCGGGCCAAAACAAAATCCGTGCGGCTTTAGTGCGGCGTTCAGTTGATCGAGAACAACACCGGTGCCGACGCGGACAGTGCCGCTATCGAGGTCGATCATCGAGATCTGGCGATTGTGTCGTCCGAAATCGATGATGAGCCCGTCACCAATCGCGCCGCCAACGAGACCGGTTCCCGCGCCACGCGGCGTGATCGAAAGTCCGGAATCGGCCGCAGCCTTGACCGCGGCTGAGGCTTCCTGCGCGGTTCGCGGGAAAGCGACGGCGCTCGGCATGATTTGGTGGAGCGAGGCGTCCGTAGCGTAAAGGGTGCGCGTCAGGTCGTCGGACGCGATTTCGCAAGTTGCGTTTTTAATGGC
>JAQGOW010000395.1 GCA_028293405.1 Verrucomicrobiales bacterium | reverse complement strand
GGAACCGCGAACACTCCAGTATATTGCTGAAGCGTGCCAGGGCGACCTCAAGGTGGCGACGCCCGAACGCACCGTCTCGCGCATCTGCACAGATTCGCGCCAGGCGCAGGCTGGAGATTTGTTTTTTGCATTGAGCGGCGAACGGTTCGACGCTCACGAATATTTGCCGCAGGTGATCGAAATGGGAGTGGCTGCGATCGTCGTCGAACAAAAGAAAATGGAATCGCCGAATCGCGCTGGCTCGTTGCCTTCGTCGATTGTCGTCGATGACACCCGCAAAGCCCTAGGCCGACTCGGCTCTCGCTATCGTCGCGATTTTGATTTGCCGATCGTTGCCGTCGCCGGTTCCAACGGCAAAACCACAACGAAAGAATTAATTGCTTCAGTCCTTCGCCAGAAAAAACCGACACTCTGGAGCGAATCCAGTTTCAATAACGAAGTCGGCGTTCCGCTCACGTTGTTAAAGCTCGAGAAAGTGCATCAGGCCGCTGTGCTTGAACTCGGCACCAATCATCCCGGCGAACTTGCGCCGCTCGCCTTCATGGTCGCACCTCGTTACGCGGTGATCACGAACATTGGCCGCGAACATCTCGAATTTTTCCACGACCTCGACGGCGTGGCGCGTGAAGAAGGCGCCGTCGCCGAAGCCGTCCCAGCGGGCGGCGTCGTGTTCTTGAATGGCGATAATATTTGGACCGACGCCATCGCTCGCCGCACCTGTGCTCGCGTCGTCAAAGTCGGCCTAAACGAAAAAAACGATTACTGCGCGCGGGATCTCAAGCTTTCTGAAAATGGCGTTTCGTTTTCCGTGAAATCGCGCTCCGGTAAAATCGATGGTGAATATCGGTTGAAACTTTTGGGCCGGCATCAAGTGATGAACGCGCTCTTCGCGATTGCTGTCGGCGACGAACTCGGCCTCAGTCGCGCCGAAATCGCACGCGGCGTGAGCGAATGTGCTTCGCCGAAAATGCGCATGCAATTCTGGTCGGCCAAAGGCGTCGGCGTTCTCGACGACGCTTACAACGCGAACGCCGATTCCATGCTCGCCGCCCTGGATACATTACGCGAAATGCCGGTTCGCAATCGCCGCGTCGCCGTCCTTGGTGACATGGCTGAACTCGGTGATGAAGCCGTAGCTGCACATGTCGAGGTCGGTGAAAAAGCCGCTTCGCTCAAAATCGATCAACTCTTTGCGGTCGGACGTCTGGCCAGCGGCATCGCCGCGGCTGCGCGTAAAAACGGCCTGAAAAACGTCGCGGAATTTACCGACGTCCAAGAGGCCGCCAATCAGATCCAAGAATTTGTCCGCGAAGGCGACCTCGTTTTGGTGAAGGCCTCCCGCTCGATGAAGATGGAGCGAATTGTCGAACAACTCATCAGGAACTAAATGCTTTATTACCTCGCTGAGAAAATTCTGATGTGGGCCAAAGATGCCCAATGGCAGACGTATGTCTCGCCGTTGCGCATCTTTCGTTACATCACATTTCGCAGCGCCGGTGCGGCGGTCACTGCGCTCGTGCTCAGTTGGATTCTCGGACCGTGGATGATTCGTTGGCTGAAGGAATTGAAGTTCGGTCAGGAATATCGTGATCGCGCGGAAGAGCAGGGCGGCTTGACGGGTCGCGTCGATAAACGCGGCACACCGACGATGGGCGGAATTCTAATCGTGCTCGTCGTCGATCTCACGGCGTTGCTTTGGTGTCAGTGGAACACGCTGGTGCAACTGATGTCGCTCACGTTCATCGTGCTCTGCGGCCTCGGCTTCCTCGACGACTACGCGAAGATCACCAAACAAAACGCCGGCGGCATCACAGAATTTATCAAGCTTTGGGTGCAAGGAATTCTCGCCATCTTTGTTGCATTCTATCTATGGAAACTTCCGACGACGACGAAGATGATTAGCGAAGTAATGGTGCCGTTTATCAAATACCCTGTTTTGACCGGGTCAATCGGGGCGATTGTCGGCATCGCGTTGACCGCACTCACTATCGTCGGCACCTCAAACGCTGTTAATTTGACAGACGGTCTTGATGGTTTGGCGACCGGTTGTGTCGTGATCGTGTCGTTCGTGTTCCTGGTCTTGAGCTATCTCGCTGGAAATTTCCGCACCTCACAATACCTCCAGATCCCGTACGTTCCCGGCGCGGGCGAACTCACCGTATTCGCCGCCGGAATGGTTGGCGCTGGTCTCGGCTTTCTGTGGTTCAACTGTCACCCGGCAAAAGTATTCATGGGCGACACCGGCTCGCTCGCGCTCGGCGGAGCGCTCGGAATGCTCGCGGTTCTCATCCATCAACCGCTCGTCATGATTATCGCCGGCGGCGTGTTCGTTGCCGAAGCCGGCTCTGTCATGATCCAACGTTTTTATTTCAAATACACGCGAATCAGGTACGGCGAAGGCCGCCGCGTTTTTCTGATGGCGCCGTTACATCATCATTTCGAGAAAAAAGGCTGGTACGAATCACAAGTCACAATGCGCTTCTATATCATGTGCGTTTTGTGCGCCGTGGTTGCCCTGAGCACCCTAAAAATCAGGTAAAGAAAATGAATCTAATTTCAAATTACTGTTGCGTGGTATTGGACAAATTGTTAGAACCGAAATCGGAAACGGACGTTCAAAACCTTGTCCAGACCTTGAAAATCACAAAAAGAACATTTCAGGGCCGTTTTATTGCTTAAAACCGATGAACCGTTGGCGGACGCAACGAATAGTGCAGGGGGCCTAAAAACCCCACAAGATGCAGGTTGCGATTAGGACGGCTGAAGATGTCTATAAGGCAAGGTTGTGATAAAAATGACGATTTTTGCAGAAAAAGTGCAGAAAAATGACTGGGAATTGAACCCAAACATTTTTGTATCCGCTCTTTGTGAGGGAAGAGCAGATACAAAAGAACAACAAGAACACCTCAACAAAAGTTAAACCATACATAGGACGACAATGAACACTCCAAGCCCATTAGTTCCGCAAGGCACCAAGCCTTCGAAAAACAAATCCACCATCCGAATTGCCTTTTTCACGATCTTGATCGTGCATGTGGTTTTCATCGGTGGTCTGCTCATCCAGGGTTGCAGCAAAGATAGCTCGACCCCGACAGACGGTTCCACAAACGGTGCGAAGACAAACGCAGACGCGATGATGCCCGCAAACGGCGACGTTGCTGCTTTGCCAAACCCGGCCGATTCGACCGCAGCCACCACTGGTGCGCCTGCAGCCGACATCTCCGCAATACCTTCAAACGGCACCGTCGCTCCGGCGACTGGTGTTACACCTGGCGCGACAGCAGTCACGCAAACGCCGAAACCAGTTGAAGTTCCGATCGCCGCAACCGGTGCAACTCATGAATACGCCATTCAAAAAGGCGACATGCTCGCTTCCATCGCCAAGAAAAACGGCGTGACGCTCAAAGCATTGCAAGACGCGAACCCCGGCCTCAACGCCCTCC
>JAQGOW010000379.1 GCA_028293405.1 Verrucomicrobiales bacterium | reverse complement strand
GGTGATGTCCACGATCGCACCTTTCGGCAATTTGCTCATCGCTTGCAACAATGGACGCACGTCCTTGCCCTGCCCTGCGCGCGCCCAATAATTGAGAAGCCGATCCACATCAGTTCCGGCAGCGACGTGCAGTTTCAACATCATCGTCCAGCGGCGGGACAGCGCTTTCTCGAGATTCAGTTTTTCGGTCGGCGACGAAATTTTTTCAAGAACAGTTGGAATGTCCGAGAGCATCAAAACCCGACCACGCGGATAGCAGAGGCGTTTAACCATCGCGACCGTGTCCGGTGAGACGTCGACTTTGTCGAAGAAATGTTCGAACTCGCGCGCCGGAATCGCATACGCATCTTCGCGTTCCCACGAGTTCTCCGTGAATTGTGCCAGGACATTGTAGATGGCCGACCTCGTCTCGGTCGACATTGTGAGGATTACGTCCGCCGGTGGCGTGACGCGAATGCCGTCAGTCGCGGCTTCCCATTTTGCCTGCATCAATTGCTGGCGTTGAGCGTCGCTGAGCGATTGCTGTTGGAAAAATGTTTTCAGACTGTCGGCGGTGTAGCCTTTGAAGAACCAACGTCGATCGCTTTTTTCGTCCATGCGCACGGACAGAAATTCTTCGGGAATCGTCAGCTCAAACGGAACGTATTCAACCGTGCCCCACGGGCCAGGGTTGAGATACGTGCGAGTGGTTGGAACGGCTGGTTGCAAACCAGACATCGGCGCCTGCGGTTGCGCCGGTGACGTCGATTTTGCCGACTTGTGTTGACCGAGGAAAATACCAACGCCCACAAGCAAAGGCGCGAGGACAATCGTATATAGAACAACGTAAGCGCGACGCGAAATGTGGATGCGAATGCCGTCGGACTCACGATCGGCGGTCGGCCGGCGTCGTTCGGCGGGTTTGGACACAGGCTCCTTTGAAACAGCCGGTTGCGAAGAAACTTTACTCATTTTTGACTGACTGCACCCACTCAGCACTGGACACTCGTGCCGTGGAAATAGCAATCCTCGTTGTAGGGGGAAGTATTACAGGAATACGCAAGTTAAGCAAAGGATTTAGTCACGTTTGCGACGCAAATTTGAATGTTTCAAATGTTAAAGCATCGTAAGCTGCCTGTTCGTAACAATGCATCCGGTTCGAAAATCCGATAAAGCTAAAGAAAACGAAGATCCGACGTTTGCCGCCAAATCGCGCACGACGAGGGAAATTCTTCGTCGCGTGCTGGTCTACTTGCGGCCTTACAAAGGGATGGCCGCGGCGAACATCGGCTGTGCCCTCCTGTCGCTCGGATGCGCCATTGCTTATCCAAAATTGACGCAATATGTGATCGATGATGTCATCGGCAAAAAGCAGACGCACCAGTTGACCTGGGTCGTGTTGGGTTTGCTCGGCGCGTTTTTGTTACGTGACGCCTTCAATGGCTTGCGGCTTTGGGTGAATAATACGTTTGAGCAAAACGTGATCTATGACATGCGCCGCGAAGTGTATGCGCGTCTGCAACGGCTGCCGGTCGGTTATTTTGATCAACGCGCTTCGGGTGATTTGATGACGCGCGTGATTGAAGATGTGAATTCGGTGGAGCGCGTGTTGATCGATGGAACTGAGCAAGGAACGGTGGCCGTTCTCAGTCTGCTCGTCATTGGCGGAATTCTGTTCACCACCAATCCCCTGCTCGCGGCGGTGGCTTTGATTCCGATTCCAATTCTCACCGCAGGCGCGCTTTGGTACACGCTGACCGCGCACAGCCGTTATCGCGCGCAACGACTCGCATCCAGCGCGATGAATGCGCAGCTGATGGATAGCTTGCAAGGAATTCGACAGATCAAGGCGTTTGGCCGGCAGGAGCACGAGGATGAGCGCTTTGCGAAACGCGCGGATGACTTGCGCCAGGGCACGCTGGGTGTCATGCGCGTTTGGGCGATGTATTCCCCGGCGATGAGTTTTGCGGCGGCGCTTGGGACGGCGCTGGTGTTGTGGATCGGCGGTGGACTCGTCATCGACGGCACAATGAAAGTCGGTCAATTGGTCGGGTTCGTCATTTATCTAGGACTGTTTTACGAACCTGTCGCGCGACTTCATGGCTTGAACCAGATGTTGCAAGCGGCGCGCGCCGGCGGTGAACGTGTGTTTGATATTTTGGACAATGCCGAAGAACGCACGACGACCGACCTCACCGATCGTGCAAATATCCAACTGGAAGATGTGCGCGGAGACGTTCGATATGAGCACGTGCATTTCAGTTACGGCGGCGACCGAGCTGCGCTTAAAGATGTCAACCTGCATGCGCTACCCGGTCAGATGATCGCGCTCGTTGGGCCGACTGGTTCCGGCAAATCCACCTTGGTTAATTTGCTCCCCGCGTTTTACGAAGCAACGAAAGGTAAAATCACAATCGACGGTCATGACGTATCGCAGTTATCGCTCGAGACGTTGCGCTCTCAGATCAGCGTTGTTAGTCAGGAAGCGTTTTTGTTTAACGGCACGGTGCGCGAGAACATCCTTTACGGAAAGTTGAACGCCACCGAAGACGAGTTAATCGCAGCAGCGCGCGCGGCAAATTGTCACGAGTTCATCTCGAGATTGCCGGACGGTTACGATTCCCGCGTAGGCGAGCGTGGTGTGAAGTTAAGCGTCGGCGAAAAACAACGCGTCAGTATCGCGCGCGCGTTGTTAAAGAACTCGCCAATTCTGATTCTCGACGAAGCAACCGCGAGCGTCGACACCGCGACCGAGAAATTAATTCAAGAAGCGCTGGAACATTTGATGGCAAATCGCACCAGCTTCGTCATCGCGCATCGTCTCAGCACGATTCGCAAGGCCGACCAAATCCTGGTGCTGCGCCATGGCGAAATCGTCGAGCGCGGAACGCACGAACAATTGCTCGAACAAGGCGGCTTATACGCACGTCTGGCTCGAATCCAAAACACCACGTTCATCGAAGAGGGCTTTGAAAAAATCGAAACCGTGGAATAGCGTTTGGTATGCCGGAAATGGGTAAACTACTCGTGGTTGTCGGCGTCGCACTTGTGCTGATCGGCCTAGCGATGTGGATGGGTGTTGGGCGAGGTTGGTTGGGCCGAATGCCCGGTGACATCCACTATTCTCGCGAGAATTTCAGCTTTCATTTTCCCATCGTTACATGCCTTCTGTTCAGTGTAATCTTGACACTTGTCATGTGGTTGTTGCGCAAATTTTGATTATGGAACAAAAGATTCTCAAGCTCCTCGCACGGAAAGATTATCGTCCCGCCGACGCCCATCAACTCGTCGCGCCGTTAGGCTTGCGTCGAGACCAATTTGCGGAGCTTGAGAAAGCGTTGAAACAGCTGGAACACAGCGGCCAGATTTTCCGTACGAAAGGCGACCGGTTCTGCATTTCACAAGAAGCCGATCTGGTTCCCGGCACGATTCGGATGAACCGACAGGGAAAAGGTTTTCTGCTCCCTGAACAAGAAGGCGTGAAAGAAATTGTCGTTTCTGAAAGCGATACTGGCACAGCCTTGCATGGTGATCGAGTGATGGTCCGACGCGAGGTTCGAGCCCACGGCGCTCGGCGCGCTCCGCACGAACGCGAGAGTGAAATGCGCGGTTCCGTCGTGCGCATTCTCGAGCGCAAGCGCGTGCAAATCGTCGGCACGCTGCAGAAGTCGCAGCAATTTTTATTTGTTATTCCCGACGACCCTCGCATTCCGCACGACATTTATGTGCTGCCAGCGAAGGATGTCGGGCGCGAACCGATCATTGGCGACAAGGTCGTTGTCGAATTGCGCGAGTGGCAATCGCGCTCGAGCAATCCCGAAGGCGAAATCATCGAAGTTCTTGGCAAGCCAGATGAAGAAGGCGTCGATATGCTTTCAGTGCTGCGCCAATATAATATGCCGCTGCACTTTCCGCGCAACGCGTTGCACGAGGCCGCTGTGATCGCAAAGGAGCGTCCGCAAGGTGAGCCGACTGAAGAGGAAATGCGTGGTCGCGTCGATGCCCGTCGCCACAACGTCGTCACAATCGATCCTGATGACGCGAAAGATTTCGACGACGCCATTTGCTTGCAACCTGCCGGCGACGGCGGCTGGAAACTTTGGGTCCACATCGCGGACGTTTCGCATTACGTCGCACCTGGAACGGCTTTGGACGAAGAAGCGCGCAAACGCGGCAACTCCACTTACCTGGTTGATCGCGTCATTCCGATGTTGCCGGAAGCATTGAGCAATGAGCTTTGTTCGCTGAAACCCGGCGTCGATCGACTCACCAAGTGCGCAGAATTTTTGCTGTCCGAGAGCGGCGCAGTGCTGCAGACGAAATTTTATGAATCAGTGATTCGTTCGAAACGCCGATTCACCTACAAAGAAGCGCTCGCTGTCATTCAAAAACCGCGCAACGGCGATCCCATCGAAGAAATGGTTCATGACGCGCATGAAATGGCGCAGAAGATTCGACGCGCTCGATTCAAGGCCGGCTCGCTCGACTTGGATTTTCCCGAAAACAAAATCCGCCTCGACGCGCACGGACGCGTGTTGTTCGTCGAGAAAATGGAAAACGACGTTTCGCATCAGCTCATTGAAGAATACATGCTGCTGGCCAACGAAGCTGTCGCGACGAAACTCATTGCGATGCATCGCCCTGCTCCGCATCGCATTCATGAAGCGCCCAATGAAGAGCGCTTGCAGGAATATCGCGAGGAAGTCGTCAGCCACAATATACCGTGCGGAAATCTGACGCATCGCCCCGAGGTGCAAAAGTTGTTGCAACGTCTTGGAACCATCCCAATCGGCAACGCGCTCAAAATCGGTTTTCTCAAATCGCTCATGCGCGCGCGTTATGCTGTTGAACCGATCGGGCACTACGGTTTGGCCAAAGCCAAATACACGCATTTCACGTCACCCATTCGTCGCTACGCTGATTTGCTCGTGCATCGCGCGTTGTTCAATAAGAACAGCGCGTCAGGGTTCGCGTTGAAATCCGTGACCGATCACATTTCAGAAACCGAACGCAATTCCGCCGACGCCGAACGCGACAGCAAAGACGTCAAGATGTTCGCGTTCCTGAAAGCGCAGTTAAAAGACGGTCCATTGCACAAATATCAGGCGCTCGTCACCGATGTGCGTAACTTTGGTTTCTTCGTCGACGTCACCGAACTTGGCATGAGCGGTTTGGTCCATTTGTCATCCGTTCACGATGACTTCTTTGTGTTCGACTCCGCGCGCAATGTCCTCGTCGGACGCAGGACTCGTCGTGTGATTAAGCTGGGCGACAAAATCGTCGTGCAGGTTTGCAAAGTTGACAGCTTCAAGAAGCAGGTGGATTTCCAATTCGCGCGCGAAGCGTCCCAACAAGAGTTACGTGGAAAAAAGCAACCCGAACGCAAAAGAAGCGGCGGCCAAGGTCGACCCGGTGGCCAAGGTCGGCGCGACCGACAGTAACCACTCGATTCAAATCAGTGTAGGTTGATCCGTGACTGTCGTAATCACATTTGCCGTACTGCTGCTCGCTCGATGGGCGGCGCAGCTCTGGCTGGAAATCCTCAATCAACGCCACGTGCGCGCGCATGCTGGTGCGGTGCCGGAGGCGTTCAAAGATGTCGTCGCTCCCGAGACTTACAAGAAGTCCGTCGAATACACGCTCGCGAAAAGTAAGTTTCACTGCATCGAACTGACGTGGGGCGTGATTGTTTTGGCGGCGGTTTTGTTCAGCG
>JAQGOW010000378.1 GCA_028293405.1 Verrucomicrobiales bacterium | reverse complement strand
GCGAGAACAAAACTTGCGCGATTGCGACCGCCGCAGTTTCGGTTACGTCCCCGAGCGTATTTCTCTCTACCCACAACGCACCGTTTGGGAGAACGGATTATTCTTTGCGAAGCTGCGTGGGCACGACGAACACGAATTGGAAACCCAATTAAAACGTGTGGGACTCTATAACGTTCATGACCGCAAAGTGCGGCAGCTCTCTAAAGGAATGTTGCAAAGGTTGGGCCTCGCGATTTCTCTCTGCGGCCAGCCGAAGTTGCTGGTGCTCGACGAACCGTTCAATGGGCTGGATCCGGTTTTGCTCGAACAGCTGCAAAATATTTTACGCACTGAAAGAGAACGCGGAGCGACGCTGCTGATCTCGACCCACACCATATCAGCCGTGGAAAATCTCGCCACACACGTGGCGATTTTATTGCAAGGCCAGGTGGCAGCAAACGGCACGCTCGCTGAATTGCGCGCGAAATATCCCGAGCAGACATCGCTTGAAAGTATTTACCACTTGATCGCTCGTCACAGCCGCAATACGAACCCGGAGGAGATCGCGGCATGAAGACAACCACTCTCATCGCGTTTAAAGAATTCAGCGATCGCTTCCGAAGCGGTTGGGTCATCGCCTGCACCGCTGTGTGGCTCGGCGCGATTGCGCTGACCAGTCTATTTGGGCTAATCCAGATCGGAAAAATTGGCTGGCAGGGATACGAGCGGACTGTCGTCAGTCTCCTTAACCTTGTTCAATATCTGGTGCCGCTTCTGGCGCTGTTGCTGGGCCATGACCTGGCCGTGAGCGAGCGGGAAGACCGCACGATTGCATTGTCCATAGCGAGCGGTGTTAGTCGCGCGCAATTGCTCATCGGGAAATTCTTCGGCGGTTGCCTCGCGTTGGCGTTTCCAGTCGGGCTCGGGTTTGTGATTGCTGGTGTCGTGATTGGTTTGGGCGCTGGGCGAACCGGCCTAGGCCAGTTTATTGTGCTCGCGATTTCCGGGCTCGGGCTTGGAATTATTTTTCTTGGACTCGGCTTGGTGATTTCCATTTTGTGCCGCACGCGCGTGCAGTCTTTGGTTGTCGCGCTGCTCACTTGGTGCGCGGCTGTCTTTGTCTTTGACTTGGTCGCACTCGGGGTCGTCGTTTCGAGCCGGTCACACGATGCGACGAAGCAAATTGAATCGGTCACTGACGCTATGCATGTAAACGCCATCGCTGACATGCATCAGGCCTTTGAGATTGGCGGTGATAACGTGCCTAAGTCAAAACCAGGGACTACACGAATACTTGCTTGGACGTTGCTGGCGAATCCTGTCGATTTGTTTCGCGCGATAAATTTGCCCGCGACTATGGACGTACAAGTGCCGGTTCCCGTGATAGCGCTCGCGTTTGCGTCTTGGATCGCTGCTGCGCTCGGCTCGGGGTTCTGGCGCCTGCGCCGCCTGGATTTATGAAAACGCGAATGATTGTCATTACGTTTACGGCGCTGACGCTCGCGATCGTCTTGTCCGCTGTCGCCATACATTGGCAGGTTCCCATCGTCAAACCGACTGCGCCAATCGCAAGCGAACAAGTATTCAACGTCACAGGACGCATCGTCAGTATAGAGCCAGGCGGAAGGACCGTTCACATCGCGCACGAGGATATTCCGGATTTCATGCCGGCAATGACGATGCCGTTTACGATGCGGCATCCCGAACAAGTGGCGGACCTCGCTCCTGGCGACGCTGTGCAGTTTCATCTCATCGTCACCAAAGATGATTCGTGGGTGTCGGAAATCGACAAAGTCAGCGGCACAACGCGAACAGCTTCCCAACCTCTTGCTGTCGCGAATCCTGACCGCATCGAAACAGGCGAGGCGGTGCCGGACTTCGAATTGGTGAATCAAGACGGCGCGCCTTTGAAGCTGGATGCTTATCGGGGTTCGGCGGTGTTGGTGACCTTCATTTACACGCGTTGCCCATTACCCAATTTCTGCCCGCTCATCTCCAATCGGTTTTCAGAACTTCAGGATCGGCTCGGCAAAAAATTCCCCGGCAAGACCCACCTCATCAGCGTGAGTTTTGATCCGCAATTCGACACGCCTGCGGTAATGAAAGATTACGGCAAACGCTTTGGCGCGCGGAGCAATCTGTGGTCACTTGCCACCGGGACCCAACAACAGATCGACTATGTCGCCAGACTGTTCGGTTTGATTAAGGAGAAAGATGCGAACGGTTACAGTCACGATCTCCGCACGGCACTGATCTCGCCCGATGGAAAGCTCGTCCACATCTGGCGCAGCAATGTGTGGACGCCAGAGGAAGTGGAATCCAGAGTTGCCGAGGTTCTCCATCGTTAGCGGAAATCTTGTTTGAACGAGCAGGAATCGACAGTGCTAGATAGTCGATGCATCTGTTCGGTAAAAAATGTTCAAACATTGTTTCATCAAATGTGTTACCTATGTATTGAACCAGAAGTGTTACCGATGTTCTGACTGCTCCTGAGCGTGCCGTTCATTTAACTGTCGGATGTGATCCTTTGATCCACGCTACTTCGAGGTGGAATGGGCCGGCCTGCTTATCAGAAATCAGCAAGCCCACCGAAGAAACCTTGGCTGGATTGAGCGGCGGCGCGTCGGTTAAAACTCGTCCGCGAAATGTCGGCACGAAATCCTTCAAGGGTAGTTTGTGTTCTTCCCACACACCGCGCTTCGTCGTGAAGCACACTGGTAAAGTGGTGCATCAAAACTCATTTCTGTCCGCACGGTGAGTTTGTAGCGCTTCCCCTCGCCGCGCACACCCACGACGAAGGCGTGGAGACCTGCGATACTATGGCGGACGGGCGACGAACGGACCGAGGCAAACCCGCCATTGTTCTCCAGCGACACTGCGCCGCTAAAGGCCGCGCTGCCGTTTGTCGTTACCTCAAAGCGGCTCGTGGAAACTCCGCCCATGACATCGTCGTTCACGATTTGCCAACCGGTCAAGTTGGTCGTGGTTGTGAGGTCGAACAGCAGTTTCTCGGAAGGTGTTTCAGCGTTCATACTCAAACTTAGGCACGCCCACGCGAGCATGGCGAATCGGCGCGGCGAGATTGCAAAGTTTGTCGTCATCGGATGTTGGAACAGTCAGGAGTTCAAGCGCCAGAGGCTGAAGTTCAGCACAGCGGCAAAGCTCGCCCACGCCAGGTAAGGCACAAGCAACCAGGCGGCGGCACGGCTGACAGGACGGAAGACGGCGATCGTCGCGGCAATCGCCATCCAAAGCAGCACGATTTCAACGAATGCCGCGCCGGTCCAATGCAGCCCGAAGAACAGCGGCGTCCACACTGCGTTAAGCGTGAGTTGCATAAGGAAGACTGTCAGCGGTCGACATTGTGCCGCAAATCCTCCACGCTTCCACACCAACCAGGCAGCCACTGCCATCATTGTGTAGAGCGCTGACCATACCGGGCCAAAGATCCAGCCGGGCGGATTCCACGATGGCTTCTTCAGAGCCGCATACCATTCTCCGGGCATGAATAAGGCACCCATCGACGCCGCGGCGAAGCAAGCGAGCAGCCAGCCGATCAAACCAGTGGCGATGTGAAAATCGAAACGTTTTGAAGCTATTGCGCTCATGAGAATTCAGTCGCGAGTGATCGGTGAACCAGTTTTTGAAAGTCCAAATCGGTTTCGCAATGCTTCTGTGCGAAACGCAAAAATCCGTTCGATGTCCGGGCGCACGAACCAGCGATGAACCATGAAATCGAGCAGCACGGCGTATCGAACATGGTCGCGGACGAGCGTGCCGCCGTCGCGCGCCTCGAACGTGTGCTCGTGAATCCATTGCCGATAGGGGCCGCGGATCTGTTCATCGGCGAACAGATATGGCGGCTCCCAGACATTGATCGCGTGCGCCAGCGCGACGGCAACCCGTGAACACACAGCCGATAATCAATCAACGCGCCGGCCTTCATCTCGATCGGGCGCGGTGTGACAATCTGAAAATGCAGCCACGACGGAGTAATGGCATCCAGGTTCGCGGCATCCGCGAAGAACGGAAAGAGCTTCTCCGGCGCCAAAGGCAGCCACAGTTCGGATCGGAATTCACGGACGATCATGTCTTTTTTGTGCCAACCTGGAAATGCACGCACCATCCGGCAAACACCACCGCGTGCAACGGTCGGTTCACTGCACCAACATAACCTGTCCATCGGCACTGGCCAATTGACAATTGCTGCTGCCGCAAGGTGCCCCAGTCCCCATTGCGTCATTCACGTTGCAACGCTTAAAATTTTTCCCTCCGCAGGACGCGGATGTCGGTTTCGTAGGCGACCATCGCGAACTGTGGAAAAATTCCTTCTCCAATCGTTGCAACAGTTTATCCGACACCTCTGGCGGAACGATGACTTGCAGCTGGATGTTGGCAAACTCCTGAATGTCCGCCGTCCGGCTGCCGTGGTTGCCTTCACCTTCGACGGTGAAAAGGGTGTAGCCGTGCGTGCCAACCTCGCCGAGGAGTTTGCGGAGCGGTTCGCGGGCCAGCGCTTCGCCGATGATGGTGACGAGCTTCATGGGATGTGTGTTCATGGTGCAGGGTTCAGTTCAAAGAATATTTTGCCAACGCGTAATAGATCGGGATGCCGACCGAAATGTTGATCGCCAGCGAGGATGTCAGATACAGCGCGGGATTCGCTTCCGGCAGCGATAGCCGCATGGCGGCGGGCGCGGCAATGTAGCTCGCGCTCGCGGCGAGCACGCCCATAAGCGTCGTCCCGCCCAGGCTCAAACCAACCCATTTGCCGAGGAGCACGCCGAGGCAGCCGTGCAAGAGTGGTATAATGATTCCGAACGCCACGAGGAACGGCCCGACTTTTTTCAGATCGCCGAGGCGCTGGCCAGCGACCATTCCCATTTCAAGAAGGAACAGCGCGAGCACGCCTTGAAACGGCGTCACGAAGAACGGTTCAACTTTCTCCATGCCTGCCTTCCCGCACAACATCCCCACGACCAACGCGCCGACGAGCAGAAACACGCTGCGCCCGAAGACCGCTTCGCGCAGCAGACCTTTGAGCGAGCCGTTGAAGATGGAACTGGAGCGGTTCAGCGTCATTCTGCAGAGCAGCACACCAACGATAATCGCCGGCGATTCCATGAGGGCGAGAAATGCGGTGGCGTAATTTTCATAAGGCTGGTTGATGCCTTTGAGGTAATTCGTCGCCGTGATGAACGTCACCGCGCTCACTGAACCGTAGTGCGCGGCGATCGCTGCGGCGTCCACCGGGCGCAGCTTGCCGCCGAAGCGCAGCAGCGGATACGTCCACAGCGGAATCAGTGTGCCCAGCAGCGTCGCTTCGAGCGCGGGCAAAATCACGGTGCCAATGCCGGCTTCGTGAATCGCCACACCCCCCTTAAAACCGAGCGCGGTGAGCAGGTAAATCGTCAACGTGACATAAAGCGCCTCAGGGAATTTCAAATCGCTTTTGATAAGCGCCGCAATAATGCCCAGGCCGAAGAACAGGACGGCGGGGGAGAGCAAGTTTTCCGAGAGCGCGTTGAGAAAATCTGTTTGCATGATTACCGTTTGAAGAATTGCAG
>JAQGOW010000364.1 GCA_028293405.1 Verrucomicrobiales bacterium | reverse complement strand
AGGCGAAGTGATGCCCGTGTTTGTGCCGGTACTGGCGTCGTAAATGTAAATGTTCATCGCGTCGTAAATGTAGATGTTTGTCCATGAAGTCTGAGTTGCCGCGAAGGCGACGAAACGGCCATCGGGTGAAATGGTGCAACCCGAAGCGCCGGTAAACCAATTATCGTTTGTTGTGGTTATGAGCGTGCGGGAGTTGCTTTGGATGTCGCGCAGATAGACGTTGTCGTAATCATGTATGTAGGCCACAAAACGTCCGTCGGCACTTAACGACGGTTTCAGTGGGTTACGGAATGCGACCTTATTCGTGAAGAGAAGGCCGTTGTCATCACTGCTGACGAGTTTCGTAACGCCGTTGCCTACGTCTCGAAGGAAAACATCCGGTAGCCCGTTGGTGTCTGAGGGAATAAGGTTGCCATCGTTGGCGGCGAAGGCGACGAAGTTGCCATTGGAGCTGACGGTAAAAGCTGACGGGATTGTGCCAGAATAGTCACTGGCATTGAAAACATCGGTGCTACGTGCGGAGACCAGTTCAATTACGCCGGTGTTCCAGGTCCACGAGAAGACATCGGCGTTATGGTTGTAATCGCCTGAAACGTAGGTGTCGTTCGTTGACACGAACAGAACACGAGAACCGTCGGCGCTGATCACTGGAGGAGCATTCGTGTCCCAAGCTGAATTGGACCCGAACGAGGCCGCAACAAGACGGGTGACACCAGAAATCATATCGCGAACGTAAATGGCGTTGCCGCGACTGGAAGTATCAGCGGCGAGATTTGTGGCGTTACTAACGAATACGACCCGACTTCCATCATATGACAGCGCGACCGGGAACGAACCACCCGCAGGATTTCCATCAAGCATGACGTCAACTTGCAGATTAGTTGCAAGCTGCGAATCCCAAAGAGCGATGGTAGCGGCGTTGTTTGAACCAGCACGGTATAGCAGCCAACGTCCGTCGCCGCTTAGCTGCGGCGCGAAATTGAAATCGGCCTGCGTGCTGACGATCGATACCTGTTTGGTGTTAAGATTTTCGTAAAGCAGAAACGGATTGTTGCTTATGGCGAGAAAAGCGGCAGCCGAGCCATCGGCGCTGATGACGACATTTGAAGATGATTTCGGAACACCACCGATGACTTGCTGCGCGTCGAGGGCAAGGCATGTATTGGTGCCGGTTATGCGATCATAGAAATATGCATTAGTAGTAATTGGAGGCGTACCAGGCCAGACGACGAGATCGCGAGCATTACTGACAAAGACGACGCGCTGACCGTCCGCAGAAATGTTCGGGGATTCGCAGGTGCCAATGGAATTTGTCGCCGTGTTTGTGGCTTGTACGCTGATGAGCTGTGTCGCTTGAGTGATACGATCGCGCAAGAAAAGGTTCATGAAAGGCCCGCCTCCAGCGGCTAAGTTTGTGAACGAACTTGTGAACGCGACGTAACGTCCATCCCCGGAAATATCGCAGTCCGTCGTATATCCACGAAGGCCCGGGGCACCAGCTGGGCTGACGGTGATCAGTTCGTTGATATTCGAAACGGCGTCCCGAACATAAAGCTGAGGAAGCGTTCCGGTGTTCTGAGCGGTCAGATTCGAAGCCGTACTGATAAACGCGACGAACTGGGCATTGGAGGAGATAGCTGGATAAGAGGAGTTGCCCATCGCCCCGCCTGCGCCTGTGCTGTCGCTGCTGACCAACGTCGTCGTCCCAGTGTTTGCGTCGCGTAAAAAGATGTCGAGGAAACGGCTGTTCGTCTGGCCGGGCACGACGTCCTTTGCAGAACTAACAAACACTGAATAACGACCGTCCGCGCTGATGACGGGAACCGTTGAAAATCCGTTTGCCGAAGCGCTTTGTTGCCACTGGCCGTTGACCGGTTTGATTGGGGCTACAAAGGTTTGGCCTATAGTCGAAGCTGCGGTGAGCAGCAGGGCCAATATCCACTGGCAACTTTTATTCATTAAGGAGTGTTCGGTGTCGGCCACCAGTAGCAGGCCCTGTTAGTAAAGGCACCACTCACGCCATTCGCAAACCACTCCGAGGCAGGGCCGCTATAGTTGTGGTTGAATTCGTTGGTCGTGAACATTTGGACGCTGCCATCGGTCATCGCGAACATGCCAAACCCGTTGTGACGAATGGCGGCATAGTTAGCTGTTACGCCAGAAAGTGACGGACTGGATGGGGTCGCCAAAACCTCGCCAATATATATGGTTTGCGATGGGCGTGTTACCAGATTGATGCGTGTCTGGGGGGCTCCAAGTGCGATGTCGGACGCGTTGACGCAGATAAAATCGTTTTCGCCGTACATAAAAAACGCGTATGACTTGCTCGGGGAAATAGGCATCGTCGCCAAAGGACATGAGTAAACACTGCCGTTGCCGGGCAATGGATAGTTTCCACTATTATAAAGATTCGTCATCGCAGGGTATTCCGGCTGAACGGCGACGTTGTACCAAGCAGCGGCATTAACAGGATCGGAGATCAACTTACCAATATTGCCCTCCTGCGGAACAAGGCCCTGATTCTGGTCGGAATAAGTCAGGAACGCGCGATCGAGATTGCCGAGGTTGTTCATGCAGGCGGCTTCGGCGGAATTAGATCGAGCACGACCAAGCAATGGAAGAGCGAGTGCAGTTAGCAGCCCGATACAGCCCACGACCACGAGGAGTTCGAGGAGAGTGAAAGCGTTTTTTACTTTGGTCCGGTGAATAGCCATAGCCCAATCTGGTGATCCTCCTTCGACTCTATTCAGGCGTGCGTCGGAGAGTCAACAATTATGCCTTTCGCAGCCTGGGAACAGCGGCGGCGAGCCGACACTCTCCAAACGCTTCGCGCCATTTCGCACCGCAGCGTTTGCTCAGCGATGGTTTGCTTTTGGGCGGCGGTATTACTACAAAGGGGCGTGGTCCAATCGCAATCGAGCAAAGAGGAGGCGGCGGGCACGGTTCATAATGACGTTCAAGGAAGGAAGTATGTTCCCCTGTTCGTCTGGGTTGCTGTCGTCGTCACACTGATTTTAATTCCACTGAAGATCGTCGGTTACGGCTTTGTGCCGGTGACGGACGCGATGCGGTATGCGGCCAAGGCGCTCGCGGGAAAACCGTGGTCGGACATTTTGGTGCTGCGCGCGGATGCGCCGGTGGATCATAGCGCGGGCTGGGAGTTGATTGTTCAAGGGGTGCACCGTTTTGCAGGCGTGGGTGCGGATGGGATGGTGGCGTTTTCGGTGGCGGGACTTTTCCTGGCGTTTGTCGTGGTGCCGTTGATTTGGTTTCGTCGCGCGGAGGCTTGGCTGGCGGCATTGGTGGTTGTAGTGCTGGCGGCTCCGGTGAATTTAATGCGGATCACGGGTGGGCGGCCTTATATCCTCGAAATGGTGGTGGTGATGTCGGTGCTTTTGATTTGGTCGCCTCTAGCGCGTTTCAAAATGGGGCAAACGACGAAGATGATTTTGACGACGGCTTTGATGGCGGCGGTGGTTTGGATTACTGGCTGTTGGTATTTGTATGCGCTGGTTTTGGCGGCGTTTTTGTTTGCCGGCGAGTTTCGTGTCGGCGCGCGATTTGGCATTTGCTGGTTGGTGGGAAGCGTGATCGGCGCGGCGTTGACCGGGCATCCGTTTACTTTTTTGGGTGACGAAGTTGCGCTGGCGTTGACGGCGTTTAGCCAGCACACGGTGCAACGGCAGTTGGTGACGGAATTTATGGCGCAAACGCCGGACACGTTGCTGCTGGTTTGCGCGGCGGGTTTGTTGTTGTGGCGCGTGGCGCGTGGACGGTGGACGTCAGCGACGGTTTTTAATCCGGCGTTTATGTTGGCGGTGTTGGGCGCGATTGCCGGCATGCAGGTTTACCGGTTTTGGCTGGATTGGGGTGTGCCCGCGCTGCTGGTGTGGATGGCGTTGGAAATCCAGGATTTGATCGAGACGGGTGCGCTGAACGCGATGGGCCGGGCGACGGCGGCGGCGTTGTTGTGCGCGAGTTTTTATGTCGCGACGACGACTGATGTTGGCGGGCGTTGGACGAATTGCCTCGAGGTCGAATATATGCGGCAGGACGATCCGGAATTGGCGGGTTGGTTGCCGGAGAAGGACGGGATTATTTATTCGACGAACATGGACGTTTTCTATGAAACGTTTTTCAAGAATCCGCGCGCGCCGTGGCGTTATGTTTTGGGTTTTGAGCCGACGTTTATGACGGCGGATGATTTGAAGACTTTGCGCACGATTGATTTTTATCACGGCGTGCCGCAGGCGTATGAACCGTGGGTCGCAAAGATGCGGCCAGCAGACCGATTGGTGGTGCGAAGTGCGTCAGGTCGTGCGCCGGGGATTCAAGGTCTCGAATTGAAATATGCGGTGAAGAATACTTGGATTGGGCGGGTGCCGAGGAAGTGACGTATTCAGTGTTCAGTGTTCAGTGTTCAGTGACACTGACGTGGGCCTGTTAAACTTTGGGTTTTCGTAAGAGGAAAATTGCGAGTGCGCGGAGGCGGAAGAGCGCGGGTTCGTTGACGAGGCGTGGTTTGGAATAGAACGGCCAGAGCGCGAGCGATTTGAGCAATTCACCAATGGCGGTTCCCCTTCTCCCCTGGTCGTAGTAGGTCCAGCCGGATTGGAAATAGAAGAACGACCAGACGTGCAGCCAAAACAATTTTCGTCCGCGCAACTGCGGGTAGGCGCGGTATGACTTGATGATGGTGCGCTTGATCTTCTCTTTCATCGACGAGGCGTTTTTGCTCATGTTCGTCGGATGTTTACGAATGAGCACGAGGCGTTCGCGATGGATGAAGACGCGGTGGTGTTCGGCGATGCGAATCCACATGTCGCGATCTTCTGAGACGTAGTTCGGATCGAAATAGCCAGCGTCGACGACGGCGGATTTGCGCGCGACCACGGCTGTGGGGAAGAAGCGCGTGCGGAAAATCAAATCGGTAAGCGAAACTTCTTCGTCGATTTCGGGAGTCAGGCGCTTCAGGCCCAGCGGCTTGCTGTCGAGATCTACTTGAACGGCGCGACAAGCAACCAGGCCGAATTCTTTTGGAAGTTTGTCGAAGTATTCGAGCGCGATCTCGACGAAGTTCGGCTCCCATTCGTCGTCAGCGTCGAGGAACGCGACGTATTCGCCCGTGGCGGCCCTCACGCCGGTGTTTCGCGCTTCGGGGAGTCCGGCGTTGGCCTGGTAAACGTATCGAACGCGATCGCCGTATTTCGCAACGATCTCGCGGGTGTTGTCGGTTGAGCCGTCGTCGACGACGATACACTCGACGTAGCGATAGGTTTGTTTGAGGACGGAGTCGATCGCCTTACCGACGAACCCGCCGTAGTTGTAGGACGGGATGACGGCAGAAACCACCGGCGCTGCTTGTTTCGAACACGGCGACGGCGGGCTCACAGGGAGATTTAACTCTCGATGCCAGCCGCCGGCGTCGCTTCAAAAGCCTTGTAGTTGCTGTAATACCGCGGCGAGTAGTAGAAATACTTGTAGCGGTTAGCAAACGCATTGAAATCGAGTCGGTTCAGGATGAAGCCGGAGAACTTTGCGCCGTTGGTTTGCAACGCGAGGATGGCGTCCTTGACGTTTGGAACCTGAGTCTGATTGGCCCAGATCACGACGACGACGCCGTCGGCGTGCCGTTGCATGATGGAGGTTTCGCTCAAGCCGAGGACGGGCGGCGAGTCGATGATGACGCGTTGATATTGGGAACGGAGTTCCTGAACGATTTTGGCGAAGCCGGCGCTGTCGAGAAGTTCGGCAGCCCAGTTGAGGTGCTTGCCACAGGTCATCAAAGTCAGGTTTTCGTTTCCGGTCGGGCGGCAGGCGTCGGCGATGGTGTTGTACTTGGAAAGGACGTCGCTCAAACCGGGTTTATTTTGCGCGCCGAACATACGATGCAAACGGCCGCGGCGGAGGTCGCCGTCAACGAGGATGGTCTTTTCACCCTTGCTCGCAAAGGACATCGCTAGATTCGCGGCGATCATGGTCTTGCCTTCCTGCGGCATGGCGCTGGTCACGAGGATGACCTGCGGCAGGTTCTGATCAGCCGAATGCATGATCAGGTTGGTTCGGATGATGCGGAAATTTTCCAGCAAATGGTATTCGGGCTTGGCAGCGGGTGAGTTGTTGGATCCGGAGATAAGGATGTTTTGGATGGCGTTTTCATCGACGCGGGGCACAACACCGAGGCCGCGCAAACCGAACTGTTCTTCGGCATGTTCAACATCGGAAACGCTGTTATCGAGATAGGCAATTAGGAACGGAATGGCGATGGCGAGTCCGATACCGGCGATGAGTGAAATGGCGGTAATTCTCATGCGGCTCGGCGACTTCGGTTCCGAGCTGATTGGATCGAGAGGTCCGACGTAATCAACGGTGATACGGTCGTGCCCTTCACTGACGTCGAACTGGTTCAGTTTGCGTAAAATTGACTCCATCGCTTTTTGGAGGTGAATGCCGCCCTGGCGCGATAGATCGTAGTCCTGGCCGGCTTTCTCGCAGGCGCGGGCGAGTTCGTCATACGTTGGCAGTCGCCGTTCTAATTCGTGCTGGCGAGCAACCATGGTGTCGTACTCGAGGTTAAAGGAACGTTGCTCGTTGTTGTATTCGGAGTCCAGTTGTTCGCCGATCTGCTTCAATCGGGCGAGGCGAGTGCGGATTTCGGGATGGCCTGGTAGATATTTCTCACTTTTCTTGGCGATTTCCTGTTCCAGAGTGTGCGCTTCGCGGTCGAGCTTTTGCCAGTTGTGGGACGTCGGAGCGAGTTGACGAGGAAGAATAATAGTATCACTGCCGGTGGCGGAATCTTCGGCGCTGATGGTGGTGCCGATCTTCGGCTGCAGGTCGGAATACTTGGCCGTGGCGGTGTCGGGCAAAGAATTCATGAACGTGAGTTTAACAACGGGATCGGTGGTGCCGTTGCACTTCTCACGGATGTAATCCATTTTTTCCAGGCGCGTCTTTATGAATTGCAACTCGCCCGGAATCTGTTTCACTTCGCCGAATTTGCGGCTTAATTCCTGGTAACTCTTCTTTACGTCGGAATCCATTGACGCCTTCTTTTTGAAGTTTTCCATTTCGGCGCTGTAGGAAGTAAACGCGTCCTGCATCATTTGAATGCGGCGTTCCTCGACGAAATCCTTGTATTCCTTGACGAGCGTTTCTGGAAACTTCTCAGCCCAGGACAATTGGTATGGCCAGACCTCCAACTGCAATCCTTCGATGCTGTTCTTAACGTCGATACGTTTGACCCAGTCTTTCTGGAGTTCCTTGCCAGTGACGTTGACACCCAGCTTTTTGGCGGCGCGTTGCGCCAACATACCGGATTCCAGAATGGACAGGACAGTCTGCTTCTTTCCGTCATGGAAGACCGTGCTGTTGTCCATGACGTCGTCAGCGACATCGACGCGAATCAGTGAGCGGGAATAATAAACAGGGCGCGCGTAGCAATAATATGTCAGGCCTGCCACAAGGCACAGGCACATGATCAAAAGCATCAGCCGCATGTGCTCGACCGCAACGGCCAAGTACATAATCACGTCGTTTATCTTAAAGACGCTTTTGTTTTTCATATAACTGCTGACAGCGGTGACTTAGAAGCTGAAAAATCTTTCGGGCACAACAATAATGTCCTTCGGCTCAAGGATTACATCATTGGAAGTGCCTTTATTAACACGCTTGATGTTTACGTCGATGCGTTGCTTTTCTCCGTTGCCACGATCGCGCAAGACAAAGATCTTGGCGCGATTGGCAAACCGGACAAAGCCACCGGAACGCAGGACGGCAGTATAGGCAGTTAGTTCATCATCAGGTAAAATGGGCATGGTGCCGGGCTTCTTCACGCTGCCAGTCACGTAGACAACATTGGCAAAGGCAGGGATGACGATGATGTCACCGGCGTTGAGTGGAAGGTCAGAGGGCAAGCTGACACCATCGAGGATCGCTTGCACGTTTACTTCTTCGACGACGCCCTGGCCGCCTACCAAACGGAGCAGACGGACACGGGTCAGGTCGGCCGTTTTAGTAACGCCGCCGGAACGAAGGATTGTCGTAACGACTGTGGGAGTGAAGCCCGCTGGGATCGGCCAAGGGCCGGAGCGCGAAAATTGGCCGACGAGGTAAAGAATTCGGCTATTGCCGGCGGCGCGATCGTTACGTTCGACTGCGACGTGTGCGTCTTTGATGTAGTTCTGGCCCAAAGCCTCTTTGATTGCGGCTTCAGCACCGGCCAGATCTTTGCCGGCGACCTGAACCTTGCCGACTTGCGGGATGAACACTGAACCACCGCTGCGGACTTCGTAAACGCGGCTCAAAGTCGGGTCTTCGGCGACCATGACGTCGAGATTATCGCCGGGGACGATAACGTTGGATTGCGGGGAACCGCCCATGGATTGCTGCAAGGTGACGATGGCGCCACGAATTTTTCCATTCACCTCCTGAAGTTGTGCTTCAGTATTCTCCAGTTTGGATTTTGCGCTGATTAGTTCGTGGTTCCACTTTTGAGTGTCAGCAGAATTATTCTTTTGAGCGATCTCAAGCTGGCCTTGAGCGTAAGCAACCTGGCCCTTGTAATGGATGACATCGGCTTCAAGGCTCTGGCGTTCGCGGGTGAGCTTGTCGAGGTCGCGAGTGCCGGCGTCATTTTCAGCCTCCATTTTGGCGGCGGCCTGCTCTGCCTTCTTAAATTCGTCGCGCAACTGCTTGTGCTCGGTGGCGCTGTCGATGGAACTTTGGGACATCGCCGACACCGCCTGCAGCATCACCGCCAGCAGCAGCACTAGTAGAGGGCTGTTTGGTTTACTCATTTCAATTTTTCCATCACTACACGGTGCTTCAGTCAAAGCATTCCGGCATGGTCGAGTCGTAGCCATCTGGACCCGTGGCGGGGACGCGAACGCATGAGGTTTCAAAGCGGCCATATGTAACGTTATTCAGGGTTATTTGCAAGGCCTTTCAGCAAATCTACTAGGCCAACGGTTGTCAAAAGAACCTGCGCGCAGTAAATAGCCAAAGGTTTTCAGCAGTGTCAGTTTCAAAGTTGCCGCGTTGGGTATCAATATTGGCGTAGCGGTAGAGCAGTGTCAGACGAAGGGTGGGACTATATTGGTAACGGATTTCCGCCCGCGCTTCCCAGGTTGTTTCGCGGTCGCGACCGAGGTTGTCGAATCGATTTTCGGCATACGAGCCGCCGAGGACAAGAGTATGGCCTATCGTCGGCTGCCAGATGACCCGGGCAGCGGCGCGATCTTCGACAGACCCATAAACCCCGGCTTGGTTAGGGTAATAAATGGAGCGTTGCAAATACATGCGACCCCAGAGGTCTTTGCCAAGGACTTGATGAATGTCGTAGCGATAGCGATCCCGGATTTCCCGAACGGGTTCCGTGACAACCCGCGAGAAGCTCAATTCCTGTCGAGTTAACGGCGTTGGAATGTTGATTAGACGAACTTTGTAAAACTCGGTGTCCCTGACCAAAGCGCCCCAAGTGTAACCGGCTTCGGCACGGAAAAATGTATTGTCAGTCACGGGACCGTCGATACCGACACCCGCCTGATGGGTCCATTCAGGATCGTAGTTATAACGGTAAGCGTCGTAATAGGCGAAGGGCTTGAAGCGCATGCTTTCGCGTTCGTTGCGCACCATCGCGAAGACACGGTCGACACTGTAGTTTTTTAGCCCCAGCCCGTTCGTGCCAGCGTCCCAGCCGCTGTGGAACCAAACGTCGGAGTGGTTGGCGCCAAAGATCAGCCGCGTCTCCGTCGGGAGCAGGCGTCCGGCGGTGGCGCCGACGGTGTTTTGAAGTTGCAGGAAGGTGCGGATGTCGAGGAAATCGCGCTGGCGATCACGTATGTTCTGGTTCGGGATGGTTGTGCCGTTGGCGAACACGTAACGGCCGGCCTCGTCCTGGGCGTGAATACCTTCGGGTTGTTCGACTCCGCGGACGGCACCATCGAATTCGGCACTGACGTTGAGGTATTGGACAGTAAAATCATCGACCAGTTGCACATCCCAATCGGCCCAACGTGAATTGTAAGCCAATTGCATGTGTGTGACAGGACGAAGCCGTTCTTCAGCCAGAACCCCGAGAGCATCTCCGATACCGAAGCCTTCGACGCCGAATTCATTGCTGAACGGCAGATAAATCAGGCTTCCAGACACCGACAACCGCCACATTGGCGAAATCTGGAGTATGGCGGCAATGCGCACCTTCAACTCAGCAATGGCCCCCCACTTGGCGTTGTGCGGTGTGAAATTGACGTTGTCGCTGACCAGCAGGGCGGCTTCGACGTCTTGAACACGTATGAAAAAAGGGCCGGCCTGAAGAATTTCGTTTGTTGGCGCACCGCGTCGGAACCTTCGAGTGTCCCCGGAAATGCCGAAGAGCGGCCGCAGACTGATGCCAGTTCCGGCCGAGATCGAGGTGCTGTCGCCAACGTGAGCATGCTCGCGACCGCGGAAGGAAACGGTACTGAACGCATCGTTGCGACGGGTGTAAGGATTGATAACCGGATCGCCGGTAACATCCGAACTGATGAAGGTGCCGTCAGTTTCCTGCACGCCCATTTGAAACCCGGGTTCGGCGACTGGAACGACCTGGGGCATTGACCCACCGTGTTGAGCTCCGATTTGCCCAAAGCTGGAAAGCGCCGCGACGAACAATGTCAGCAGCGCGAACGCCCGCAAACCAAACCCGCGTCTTAAGGGCTTTGTCATCGAGGTGCAACTGAGTGCGTTCGAAGATATAAATTCACTCAGCCTGGTTGTGCTTCACTGAACTGAATTGGCCTGGGGACGCGCGCTTACTTCTTTTTTACGAAGCTCAGTAGCGCGGATTGACGTCCTTCAGGCATCGAGAAAGGCAAATAGATCAACAAACCAATGACTGGCAGGCAAATAACCAGTAGAATCCAGAATAACCGCTGCTTCGGGGAGAACGGCTGGCTGTAGATGCTGGAGATGGCCGTTCCGATGACAACGAGCCAGATTGCAACCAGACAAATGAACATTTGCCCGTTGAATTTGACGGCATCCAGACTGAACTTGTTTAAAGCATCTCTCATAAGTTTGGGATTTTGCGAATACAAGGCCTACAAGCCGCCCTTATATTGCAACAGGGTGGGGAAAAACCACTAGGAGAGTCAATGCGAAACTGCCCTGCAACGCGCTTTCCTTCCCCCGATTCGTGATTACAATAGTCCCCTACATGCGTTTGAAGAAGAATCAGCTTTCAGTTTCAACAATTGCGTTTGTGCTGCTCGGGGTTTGCTGCTCGGCTTTGCTGAGCGGATGCAATAAATCGTCGCAATCGAGCGAGGTGGCTGCGACCAACTCTCCTGCAACGAATGCAGAGGATCGTAGTTGGACCAATGACATGGCTTGGATCCCGCCCGGCAAATTCATGATGGGCAGCACCAATGGCCAAACCGATGAAGTCCCGTTGCACGAAGTGACGATGGATGGTTTTTGGATGGATAAAACTGAAGTGAGCAACGAGCGGTTCGAGAAATTCGTGAAAGCAACTGGCTACGTCACGATCGCGGAACGCAAACCTGATCCAAAAGAGTTTCCCGGCGTGCCGGAAGAAAACTTAGTCGCCGGCGCAATTGTTTTTAGTCCGCCTACCCTCGATGAGGTGAACAAAATGCGCGCCGAAGATGGACAGGAACCGGTAAAAGAAATTCCGCTCGATAATCATTCGCTGTGGTGGAAATACGTTGCCGGCGCAAACTGGCGACATCCACAAGGCGCCAATTCGAACATCAACGGCCTGGCAAAACATCCGGTGGTGCAAATTTGTTGGGATGACGCGCTCGCGTATTGCAAATGGGCCGGCAAACGTTTGCCGACCGAAGCTCAGTGGGAGTACGCGGCACGCGGTGGTTTGACTAACGCGACGTATTCGTGGGGCAACGAAATGACACCGAACGGCAAATGGAACGGCAACATTTGGCAAGGCCATTTCCCAAATGAAAACACGACGGCTGACGGCTTCATCGGCACTTCACCTGTGGCGACGTTTCCGCCAAACGGATTTGGTCTTTATGATATGGCTGGCAATGTCTGGGAGTGGTGCGGGGATTGGTATCATCCCGATTATTACGCGCAAAGCCCTGCAAAGAATCCGCCCGGGCCGGAAGATAGCTACGATCCCAATGAACCTGGTGTGCAAAAGCGCATCATGCGTGGTGGCTCGTTTTTGTGCAGCGACGTTTATTGCACCGGCTATCGGCCGAGCGCACGGATGAAGTCGTCGCCAGATACCGCACTGTCGCACACCGGATTTCGTTGCGTAAGAAATTAAGATGGCAAAGGCGCCAACAACCGCTCCGACGAACGACAACAAGACCGTTCTCTATATATGCGCGTTTCTCGCGCTGAGCACGCTCGCGGTTTATTGGCCGATCACGCACCACGATTTCGTTAATTTCGACGACTTCGATTTCGTCACGGAGAATGCGCACGTCCAAGCGGGACTGACGTGGGACAGCATCAAATGGGCGTTCTCGCTGCACACGGAAGTCGCGCGCAACTGGCATCCGCTGACAATGCTGACGCACATGCTCGACTGCCAATTGTTCGGGCTCAAAGCGGGCATGCATCACCTGGTCACCCTGCTCTATCACGTAGCTAATACGCTCCTGCTCTTTGGCGTGTTGCGCAAAATGACCGGCGCAATGTGGCGCAGCGCGATTGTTGCGATGCTCTTTGCTTTGCATCCGTTGCACGTGGAATCCGTCGCGTGGACGGCGGAACGCAAAGACGTTCTGAGCACGATGTTTTGGCTACTCGTAATGTGGATGTATGTCGATTACGCGCGCACCGGCAGTAAAACGAAATACGTCCTCACGTTTATATTTCTCGCGCTTGGGTTGATGTCCAAACCTATGCTCGTAACGATCCCATTCGTTTTACTGCTGATGGATTACTGGCCGCTGCGTCGATTTTCATTTGCTGCGCGAGGCCCTGTTGCGAATTCGAAGTTAAAAACGCAAACGGTCGCCGTGCCGTCGGTTCAGTGGATGCGTCTGGTCATGGAAAAAATTCCCTTCTTCATCCTCAGCCTGTTGCTTTGCGTCATCACGTTTAACATCCAAAAAACCGGCGGCGCGATGCAGATGACCGATTCTCTGTCACTCGGCGCACGCGTCAGCAATGCACTCGTATCGTATGCCAAATATATCGTGAAAATGTTTTGGCCGGACAATCTCGCCGGCCTTTATCTGCGTCATGGTGAATGGCCAATCGGTGCAGTTGCCGGTGCTGTTGTCTTGCTCGTCGCCGTGACAATCGCCGCGATAATTCTCGCGAAGCGCAAACCGTATTTCACGTTCGGCTGGTTTTATTTCGTCGGCACGCTCGTTCCGGTTATCGGCGTCATTCAAGTCGGCATGCAAGCGATGGCAGATCGTTTCACTTACGTTCCGATGACCGGCTTGTTCATCGCGCTGGTTTGGGGCATCGCGGATATTTCAAAATCTTACTCGCTGCCAAAACCTGCTTTAGCCGGTGCTGTCATCGCTGCATTTGTCGCATGCGTAATCACAACGAGCCACATCATTCCATTTTGGAAAAACAGCGAGACGCTTTTCACTCGGATGATTGCAATCGATCAGAATAATATTCTCGCTCACTACAATCTCGGGAATTTCTACTCGCGCCGCGGCGACAAACAACGCGCCATGGGTGAATACGAAGCTGCGCTGAAAGCGGAACCAAATTACGTCGAAGCCCACAACAACCTAGCGGGCATCCTGCAAGAGCAGCATCGGCACGACGAGGCGATTGCGCATTACAAAGACGCCGTGCGGCTTAGCCCCGACAAAACATATGTTGTGAATCTGGGCAATGGTTACGTCAATGCGGGCCGCTATTCCGACGCGATCGCCACCTACGACGAAGCGTCGCGCCAAAATCCAAAAGCAGCCGACGCCCGCACGAACGCCGCACTGACGCACGTCGCATGGGCCAATCAACTCGCCAATTCGAACCATCTTGCTGAAGCCGAATCGCATTATCGCGCGGCGCTTGAAATTAATTCATCCAACGCGGATGCCATCGCAAGTCTCGGTTTGTGTCTTGCGCGCGAAGGAAAAACGCAGGAAGCCGGCCTGCGGTTGATCGAAGCCAATCGTCTTCGCGGTGAAACAAAATTTTCCACTAATCCTGAACTCCTCGCAGAACTTACGGTGGGCAATTATTTTTCAAGTGCCAACAAACTTGAGGAAGCGATTCCCCATTACACTGCGGCCGCCCGCTTGGACCCTGACAACACCGAAGCACACAATGGCCTCGGCATTTGCTACGCGATGCTCGGCAAAATGGATGAGGCCGCGAAGCAGTTCTCCGAAATCCTGCGCCTTCAACCAAATGAATCCGGCGCACACATGAACCTCGCAAACGCTCTTGCCGCTCAAAAGAAAATCGACGAAGCCATCCCGCATTACATGGCGGCCATTAAAGGAAATCCGAGCGATTCCCAAGCGCATTTCAACCTCGCGCTCTCGATGACTCAAGTTGGCCGCAAAGCTGAAGCGATCGACGAATATAAAAAGGCGCTCAGCCTCAATCCGAACTACTCCGAGGCAAAACGCGCGCTTTCCGCGCTCGAGCAACCGTAGGCCAAAAAATATTTTCCATGCAATCCGGCCGGGTTTCGTCTTTGATGGTGCCGCCCAGATGAGTTTTTCTAAAGCCCGATTGTTCATTGCCGCGCTGCTTTGGCCCGTGATGAGCGTGTTTGCCCAGAACCTGCTGCCCGATCCAGGGTTTGAAGCCGACGTCAAAAGCGGTCCACCGACCGACGGTTGGTGGGTTTACAATAAGAGCGGCGAAGGCCACGCCGCCGTGGACAAAAAAATTGTCCACACGGGCAAGCAATCTGTCCGCCTCTCTGGCACCGCTGACGCTCGCTTCGTTTTTCTCAGCCCAAAACTGGAGGTCGCAAGCGAAGATGAAATTGTTTTCAGCGGCTGGCTTCGTTGCGATCATGAGCAGGACACCAATCGCGCTGGTCTTGTCGTGATGTTCCGTGCCCGTGATGGTCGAATTGTCGATCGCGCGCGCATTTCCCCGCTCCAATTCAAAGCCGACCAGTGGATATTTTTAAAAGCGACTGCGAAAGCGCCGCCTCGTTCGGCTGTTGCCGATTTCGATGTGTCGTGTTCGAACTTGGTTGGGTGCGTTTGGGCCGACGACGTCAGCGCAGTTGTGACCAGTCCGCAATCGATGTTCATGGACACCGAACCAAAACCCTGGCCGGGCCAACATGAAATTACGGTTCGAATCATTAACCGAGAAAAAGCCGATTTTCGCGGAACCTTGCGCGTCACAACCGATGAGCGCACGTCCGATTTGCCCGTCAATATTCCTCGAACCTCCACGAAGAAGTTGAACGTGTCGGTAACGTTATCCACGCCGGGCACGCACCACTATTGCATCACCCTCCTCGACGCCGCCGGAAAGCAGCGGCGCAGCATCGAAGGAATTTTCCACACGAGTCAGCCGCTGACCGTTTTTCCTGCGTGCCCAAGCTATGTGAACATCGCTCCGGGAACCTCAGAGATTCGTGTCGATGCGCGAGTGATTGTGAATCCGTCCGAATGCGCCGGACTGCGCCTCGCCGCCAGGATTGTTGATAGCGCGGGAAAAGAAATCGCGCAAAGCACAGTGGACGCGTCACACGGCGATTTCGTCGGCACGAAACTGCGCGTACCGACCGCAACTGAATCCGCTTATACAATATCGGTTCGATTGCTCGCGCGCAGTGGTGTGGAAATCGCGAATGGCGAAACGGATGTTCACGTGCATGCTGCTGCTGATTCCATCGTCACAACACAACCGAACGGATTTCTGCGCGTCGCGGGCCAACCAGAATTTCCAATCGGTCTCTACAGCTGTTCGCATTACGACGAAATGGCGGGAGCCGGTTTTTCGGCAACGCACAGTTACGGCGTAACGGTCGGCGACGCCGCCGATCCAATCAACGCAACCGATGCGGACGTCAAACGCCTGTTAGATAAAAACGCGGAATATCACATGAGGATGATGGTCGAGCTTCCTCGTCACGCAATTGAGAAGGCGCAATGGGCTCAGATTCGCCGACGCATCAAAACGTTTCGCAATCATCCAGGCTTGCTCTGTTGGGGTTCGGAAGAACGAGTCGCACGTAGCGAGGCGCCACTGGCAAACATCGCCGCACTTTACAAACTCGTGCACAAACTGGACCCGAACCACCCACTCGTGCTCGGAGACACGCGCGATATCATTCAACATTTGATGGTCGATCGCCGAAACTTTTTCCCTGACCAGGCAATGGACGCCGGCATTTGGTGGTGGTATCCGATTCCGTTGGACGGCGCCGACGGCGAAGCGCTCGAAGGTCAGGAAAAAGCGGCGAAGATGTTGCAACCACCGTCATGGCTCACGACGACCACTTCGAAAAAACCGCTGTGGATCGCTATCCAATCCTATCAACATCCGAAAAAAGACGCGCGCTTTCCGACGCCGGCTGAATATCGTTGCATGGCCTATCTCAGCATCATTAACAACGTGCGCGGCCTTTGGTTCTACACTGGTTCTGGCCAAAAAGATTTCTACGGTCACGGTGCTGGAATTCTCAACAAACCTGAAGAAGGCCACTGGGATTACGTCCGAAAACTCGTGCACGAACTTCGCGAATTAAGTCCGGTCATCATGTCACCAGCCATCTCCGGCGTAACGCAGTCCCCCGCGAATCCCGCGATCCAATTCAGCGTTCACGAACTGGATCACAAACTTTATTTGTTCGCGGCAAACAAAAGTTCACAACCGCAAACGACCCACTTCACCAGCGCGGCTTTTGCACAAAAAAAAGTCCGCGTGCTCTACGAAGAACACGCGGGGAATTTTGATGGAAGTGCACTCACGGACAACTTCGGTCCGTTCTTCGTGCACGTTTACGTTTTCGAATAATCGGTTACTTCACCGAATCAGCCGACACAATCTTCACGCTCTCAACCGAGACTCGCGTCATCGGTTTGCTGCGTTCGCCGCTGTTGCTCTGGCCGACGGCGGTGTCGCCGATTTTGCCGAGCACATCGTCACCTTTGATCAATTGACCGAAGGCTGTGTATTGGCGATCGAGAAAACGCGCATCGCCCAGGCAGACGAAAAACTGTGATCCAGCCGAGTCCGGGTTTTGCGAGCGCGCCATCGAAAGCACACCGCGCACATGCGCCTTGTCGCTAAATTCAGCTTTGATTTTGTAACCTGGATCGCCCGTGCCCCAGCGGTCTTCCATGCTGGCATCCTTCGTCAAAGGATCGCCGCCTTGAATCATGAACCCCTTTACGATGCGATGAAAACAGGTTCCGTCGTAGAAACCTTTTTTCGCGAGCGTCTTGAAATTTTCCACAGTTTTGGGCGCGACGTCCGGCCAAAAGCCGACGACCATTTCGCCCACATTCGTTTTGATTACAGCAACTTCGTCCATAAATTTTCTTTCTCTTGATTACTTCATCGCTTCGCTACGCGGCATGATGCTGATGCTGTCGATGTTCATGCGCTTATCGGGCCGATCCTGCGGATGCGTTGGAGTATTCGCAATTTTATCCAACACATCCGTACCTTTGATCAACTGACCGAAGGTGGTGTATTGATGATCCAAAAAACTCGGGTCCCCGTGGCAGATGAAAAACTGGCTGCCAGCCGAATCGGGATCAGCCGAACGCGCCATCGACAACACACCCTTTTTGTGTGGGCGATCGTTGAATTCAGCTTTGACCGTATAACCCGGCCCGCCTTGTCCCCACATTGCTTCCTTGCTCTCGTCTTTGGTGTAGGGATCGCCGCCTTGGATCATAAAACCTTTGATCACGCGATGGAACGCCGTGCCATTGTAAAAGTTTTCCTTCGCAAGTTTCTTGAAGTTTTCAACCGTCTTCGGCGCAACGTCCGGCCAAAATTCCGCGACCATCGTGCCTTCAGAAGTCTTGATGACCGCAACTTCATCCTTTGCGCCACCGGCGGGGTTGGCGGCTGCTGCATCGCTGGCTGCACCAGTCGCGGCCGGAGCCGCAGCGGCAGTTTTATTCGTTGAGGTTGTATTAGATTCGATCGACGATTTGCCGGCAGGCGCCGATTCCTGACTGCAAGCAGTCAACGCCAAACACGCAACCAACGGTAGTAGAAATAATTTGAAACTTCTCATGGATACCGACATGTGCCACAACAAATCGGTTCTGTCGAGTTCTTGTGATTGACAGTGTGCCAGCCGACGCACACCAGATGCGGCACTGATTATGCAGTAAATTAGCCATTCGGTTCAATGCTACATCTCCAGCGCAGCGGGCGACGGCTAAAGCCGCATTCACTCTCATCGAATTACTGGTGGTTTGCGCGATAATCGGCATCCTTGCGTCCTTACTTCTGCCCACCCTCTCGCGCGCGAAGCTCAAAGCAAAAGCCGCCTCCTGCTCCAACAACCTGCGTCAAATTGGTACCGCATTCACCATTTTCGCGCATGACTCGGAACATCGCAGCCAATTCCCTGTCGGCCTTTCCACAAATTTGGGCGGTGCGCTTGAATTTATTCCGCCGAAGGTTGCGATCGCCGAGGTGTTCCAGGTTTTCGCGAGCATTTCAAATGAGGTTGTCATGCCAGTCGTCTTGCGTTGCCCAACCGATTCCCGCCAGGCGGCAAAAAACTTAAGCTCGTTTAAACCACAAAACCTCAGCTATTTCGCCGGGACCCAAGCCAATCCAAATCTGCCCGGCGTGGTGGTGGCTGGCGATCGCAACATCACGTTCGAATCCAGTGGAGATTACGCGTGGGATTCTGAACTGCATCAATTGAAGGGCAATTTGTTATTCGGAGATGTTCACGTCGAAATCCGCAAGAAATGGGCGGTCGCACTCGCCGTCAATCCAGTTCCACAAAGCCCTCCACAATCGACCGATCCCACACCCGACGATCCGTCCCCCCAACAACCGACGTCACCAACTGCCGACTCCCCTTCCGCGCCATCGGCAACCGGTTCCGGCAACGGCACGGGCTCGCCTGCTTCACCGCAACAACCACCCGAATCTCCCAAAAACACTCCACCCGGGTCAGGTTCGCGATCGGGAACATCCGGAGCAACTCGAGACAGCTACTCTGATTCCGGTGACCAAACCGCACCGGCGATTAAATTACCAAAAACAGCGCCGCAAAAACTCGATCCACCTCCGGCGTCTTCGCAACAGACCAGTTCCGACGAGGAACCCGATTCGCCTGGTGTTCGACTCGCTCAGCACTTCATCCAAATTGGATTCTTCATCTCATTGTTGTGGGCGTTCCTCATGCTGCTGTTGTTGCTATGGAAGAAAATCCGTGAACGCCAGGCCGAAGACCAAGACGCAGCCGAGTTGATGCCGAACACCGACGACTTTTAATCCACACGAGACGAACTCAGCCCTGCTCTTTAACCCAATCAAGCACCGCTTGCACGCCCGCGGCCAGAGCCGCCGCGCGAATCGCCAGTGACAGTTGCGATGGCGCCTTCAACGTATAGGAAAGTTTCGTTTTATGTGTGGCGAGGAACACCGCTTCGTTCCATTCGAAATTCGAGT
>JAQGOW010000352.1 GCA_028293405.1 Verrucomicrobiales bacterium | reverse complement strand
GGAACCTTAACGGAGACGTAGCTGAGTTGATTTACTTTCGCGGGACGTTGACAGAGGCCGATAGGGCAGCGGTGCAGCAATACCTTGCACAAAAATACCTGTTGCCGAGCTCACAAGGCCCATTCACGTTTCAATGGCAGGTGAATGGAACGACGGTTGCCGGCGCGACCGACAGCAGCTTGAGTTTGACGAATGTCCAGATTGCAGACTCCGGCACCTATTCAGTTGTGGTTAGTAATTTGAGCGGAGCAACCACCAGTTCTCCGGCGGTCCTATCGGTCGGCGACGCTCCGACGCTCACAGTCCAGCCACAGAATCAGAGTGTTATACAAGGAGCGCCAGCGTCATTCTCCGTAAGTGCCACGGGAACCGCACCCTTAAGCTATTCCTGGACTTTGAACGGTTCTGTGATTCCAGGTGCCACGACGGCAACTCTGTCGATCACCAATGCGCATTTCTCGAACGATGGTACGTATTCGGTTGTGGTATCGAGCCCGTTTGGCCATGCAACCAGCGACGCTGCAACCTTAACTGTGGATGCTTTTCCGGTGATCACCGTTCAGCCCCAGACTCAAATCGTTCAAGCGGGCAGCAACGCGGTTTTTACGGTCAATGCCACAGTGCAGACCGATGCCGTTATGCCTAATGTCGCATCTGGAACATTGCGGCTATGGCTGAAGTCCGATGCTGGAGTGCTGACAAATGCAACTGGGCAAGTGGCGCGGTGGCGGGACCAGTCCAGCAACAGTAATGACGCACTCCAAGCCTCAACGGCGTTGCAGCCGACTTTGATCTACCCTTCGAGCCTGAGTGGTAAACCGGCGATTCATTTCAACGGGGCGCAGAACAATACTACGGGACAGTACCTCAATGGTTCTGGCGATGTCGGAATTCCTGACGCATTCACGGCATTTTGTGTTTACGAGACTGTCCCGAACGCGAACAACGAGAATCTGCCGTATTTCGTCGGCGTTCCCGCGCAGTTCAACGCCGCTCGTGGTTTGGATATCGCGCAGCAAACGAACCATTTCGTAGCTTGGGCTAATGATTATGATACCGGAATTGCGGTCGTCCCCAATTCATTTCGAATTTGCACTGATCGGCTCAATACAAATCTTACGTCCGTTGACGTCGTGGAGACAACGTCCTCTGGTTCGACCATGGTGACCAAGACAACCTCGGGTTTGAGCACTCCCGGCGCCGGCTACTACGTCGGAGGATTAGATACTTCGATCCAGTTTGTTTCAACAAGTCGAACTCTTGCTGGTGATGTTGCGGAACTGATTATCTATCGAGGAGCAGTGTCTGAAGGCGATCGCTTGGCGGTCGAAAGTTACTTGAAGCAGAAGTACTATCAAACAGGAACGTCATCTGGTCTTAGCTATCAATGGCAGTTTAACGGTCAAAACATTTTGGGAGCGACGAATTCATCACTTACCGTCAGTACCGCGCAGGGGACGAATTCTGGTAATTACGACGTTGTTGTCTGCCATGGAACTCTATGCACCACCAGTTCCAATGCGCAATTGATTGTCACGCAATACGGAGTTGGCCCGGTTATTACATCACAGCCGCAGGGCCAAACTGTTGTCACCGGGTCCACCGTGTCCTTCTCGGTAGGGCTCGCATCGGGCTCATACAGTTATTTGTGGCAATCGAACGGTTCGACCATTGTTGGGGCAACTGATTCTGTTTTGAACTTAACGAATGTGCAGGTTGCAAATTCTGGAACTTATAACGTTGTAGTCGGAGATGGCACGAATTATGTCGCAAGTTCGAATGCCGTTTTGGCGGTGGTTCGACCGCAAAATCCGGGTTGTACACCTTCGCCATCGGGGATTATTGGATGGTGGCCTGCAGAAGGTGACGCGTCGGATTTCATTGCAAACGACAACGGCACGTTAGTTAATAATGTTGGCTTTATACCGGGTGAGGTGGGGCAGGCATTTAATCTTTCTGGAAACAGTTACGTAAGTATTCCTGATTCGGCCCAAGTTCGACCGACGAGCGTCACTATAGCAGGGTGGTTTGCGTTCACCCAAGTAAGTGGCGTGCAGGTTCTCGTAGGGAAAACCGTGGGGACTGGCCCCAATGATTCATACGTTCTCTTTTACCAAAGTGGTACATTGAGTGGTTGCGTCGGTAACCTGTCGGGCATCGGACCAATTGTCACTTATCAACTAAATCCTACGGCAAATACCTGGTACCATCTTGCATATACATTCGACAACGCCACTAAGCAGCAGGCGTTGTATGTAAATGGCGTTCTTCAGGCTTCAGGTGCCAACTCAACGGCTATTGGGTATGACACTCATCCTCTGATGATTGGGGCTGAGTACGAGAATGAGTCTGTTCAATTTTTTATGACCGGAAAAGCTGATGAGGTTACTCTTTTTAATCGAGCGCTTACGGCAAGCGAACTCCAGCAGATTTACATCGCTGGCGCGGGTGGAATTTGTAACGGCCTATTGATCGGATATAATCCACAGAATCAGTCCGCCGCAGTCGGAACATCGGCGACTTTCAGCGTCCAAGCAGGGGGATCCGCGCCGATAAATTATCAATGGTTAAAGAACGGAGCTACGCTTGCGACTGCAAACGGTAGCAGTCTGATTTTTCCCAGTGTGCAACCGACTGACGCAGGCACGTACGCGGTCGTTGTGTCGAACTTCTTTGGATCGTTAACAAGTTCCAACGCAGTTTTAACGGTCGGATTTGCACCAGCTATTTCGACCCAGCCGGTTAGTCAAACGGTCATCCAGTCCAACACTCTGTCATTCGCAGTTGCTGCATCTGGAACTGACCCAATAGCATATCAATGGAAACTTAATGGCAGTGCCATCGCCGCCGCCACGAACTCGATTTTAACCATCGCGAGTGCCCAAACGACAAACAATGGCAGTTATTCCGTTATCATCACGAACTTGTTCGGCTCTATAACCAGCTCAAATGCAGCTCTGCGAGTTGATATAGTTCCCCAGATACTCGGGCAACCTCAAAGCCAGTCGATCATAGCGGGTGCTACGGCAACATTCGCCGTCGGCACAGACGCGGTGCTTCCGGCGGTTGCTTCGGGAACGTTGCGTTTATGGTTGAAAGCGGATGCGGGAGTAGTGACCAACGCCAATAGTCAGGTGAGTCGCTGGAGTGATCAGTCGCCGAACGGCAATCACGCCAATCAAAACAACATCAGTCAACAGCCGGTGCTTGTGCGGCCTGCTGCGATTAATGGGCGTGCCGCGTTGCGTTTTGATGGCTTCCAGAGTTCGTCGTCCGGCGATTATTTAATCGGCACGAACGATGTCGGTATTCCCGATGCATTCACGTCGTTTGTTGTTGCGGAGCCCGCAAGTTTGTCGTCGGCGAACGTGCCGGTGTTTGTGGGCACGCCGGGAACGACGGGGGCAGGTCGCGCTTATTCGTTGAATTCCGGCCAACTTAATTTCGCGACGTGGGCCAATGATTATACCACGGGATTGGTCCCGAAAGTCGGCACCTATCGGATATGGACGGAGCGTTTCAGCACGAACCGCACCTTTGCAGAAATGTTTGATGGCACTGCAACCAACAGTACCAATTTTAGTTGGACGATCGCAAACACCCAGACTCCGGCTGCTCAATATTACATCGGCGGACTTGGATCGTTTACACGCAATTTCGCCGGCGACATCGCCGAAGTAATCTACTATCGCGGCACGCTGAATGACAGCGATCGCCTTGCGGTCGAAGGTTACTTGCGTCAGAAGTACTACCAGGCAATTCCGCTCAGCGGCCTGACTTACCAATGGCAATACAACGGCATCAATATTGCCGGCGCGACGAATACAACGCTAACGGTTTCCAATGCACAACCTGCTGCGGCAGGCAGCTACACGGTCGGCGTTTGCAACGGCAGCGCGTGTGTCACGAGTTCGAACGCGATGTTGACGGTGAACATTCCGCCGTTCATCACGCAGCAGCCGATCGATCAAAATGTGATTGTTGGGACTGCCGCGAGTTTCACTGCCAATGCAGATGGCACCGGCCCGTTGAGTTATCAATGGAAGCACAATGCCGCGAACATCGTGGGGGCGACGAATACTTCTTTGAGCATCGCGAGCGCGCAGCAGTCTGACGCGGGAACGTATGCATTGGTCGTCTCAAGTCCGTATGGCACGGCCACTAGCTCTAACGCTGTTCTGAGCGTGATTACATCGACTCTAATCGTTGAGAATGTATCGGGCAGTGGCTCGAGCACGATTCAAGTGCCAGTGTTGTTGTCGGCGCTGGGCAATGAACACGCACTCGGCTTCAGTTTGAATTTCGATCCGACGTTGCTGTCGATTTCGAGTATCGATCTTGGGTCGAACGCCTCTGGTGCGACGATCTTCGCGAACACAAATCAGCAAAGCAGCGGTCGCGCTGGTGTTGTTGTGTCGTTTACCAGTGGCGAAACGTTTGCTGCAGGCACACAACAGGTCGCGGTGATTACGTTCGACGTGGGAATTGTTGCGACCAATGTTGTGACTTCAATCACGTTGGGCGACAGTCCGACGGTGCGTCAGATTTCCGATGCACTCGCTCATAGCCTGCCTGGGACCTATATCCCCGGATCGGCGACCTTGAGCCAAACCGTTTTTGAAGGCGACGTTGCGCCGCGCCCGAGTGGAGATCAGGGCGTTACCATTACCGATTGGGTGCAGGTGGGCCGGTTTGTGGCGGGCCTGGATGCCGTTGCAAGCGATAGTGAGTTTCAACGCGTCGACTGCGCGCCGCGCAATAACTTAGGAAACGGTAAACTGACGGTGAGCGATTGGGTGCAAGCCGGTCGGTATGCGGTCGGCTTGGACGCCCTGACGCCTGTTGGTGGACCCACCACCATCTCGGGAAACGCGCTCATCAAACCGCGAGTGCCTACGACGCGCGCTGTAACTTTGCAAACGGGTTCGACGAATGGCCCGACCAATGTGGTTAGCGTGCAGTTGAACTCGCAAGGTGACGAAAGTGCCATTGGTTTCAGTCTGACCTTCGACAGCAGCTTGGTGCGATTCGCTGGTGCGGCTTTGGGTAGCAATGCTTCGGGCGCCAGCATGAACGTGAACGCGTCCGGCGCCACCAACGGGAATCTCGGCGTCGCACTAGAGTTGCCGTTCGGCAAGACCTTCACCGCCGGCGCGCGAGAAGTCGTGCGTTTGAGTTTTGTGCCGATTGTTTATTCGCCTGGCAATTCAAATCTCACGTTCACCGATTCACCGGTTATTCGCGAAGTCTCTGACGCGACTGCGAATGCGCTTAGCGCAAATTACGTGAATAACACACTTTCGACCATTGGGTTGCTGCCCGTGTTGTACATCAGCCAAGATGGCGCGGGTAACGTGACGATGTCGTGGGCGGCGGCGGCAAACGGTTACGGATTGGAATCGGTTTCTGACCTGAGCACAAACTGGCTACCGGTCTCGACAACGGCCGTCACAAACGGAGCAAACGTCTTCGTCACGCAACCGGCGGCAACAAACCAGTTGTACTTCCGGTTGCACCGTCCGTAAGGCGCGGCCTTGCGGGACGTGACGGAATGAGGTGGAAACGTTGGCGAGGGTATGTCGTTTGCGCATGCATCGCTCCCGAACAGCTTTGGATTGAACTTAATTTTTCGAAGCTGATGGTGTCTTCGCTGCTTTCTTCTGCTCTAGTTTTCGAAGATTCTTTTCCACAGCGCCGACTTGCTCGCGCAGAAGTTCCTCGGCCGACCACCCATGCGCCTCTGCGGTTTGTGCGAGAGCGAAAAGTTTTTTTGCAACGGCGCTCTTTTTCGAGGTGGCTTTTTTTCCAGCCGGAATCAGTTTGCCGCGACGCGCCTTTTTCACGAGTTTCTCGGCGCGCAGCAGGGCAGGGAGGTGTTTTGGAATTCCGTCCAGCGCTGAAGGACGTGCGTGCTTCGTGCCGTGCTTCTCCGCTTTTTTGATCTGTTCCCAATTGGACCAGACTTCAGCAATGTTTTTGACCTTCGTTTCGCCGAATACATGGGGATGGCGGCGGATCAACTTTTCGGTGACGTGCTTCGCAACTTTCTCAAAATCGAATGCGCCGCGTTCGCGCGCGAGTTGGCAATGGAAAATGACATGGAGAAGTAAGTCCCCAAGTTCTTCGGCCATCTCGTGATCGTCTTCAGCTTCGATGGCGTCGAGCAACTCGTAGGCTTCTTCTATGAGGTAGAACCGAATCGATTTGTGCGTCTGCTCGCGGTCCCACGGACAACCGCCAGGCGAGCGCAACTTCGCCATCACCCGGATGAGTTCGTTCAACGCGTCAGTGTTCTTCTTCATCGGGGTTTATAGAATCACCAGGTTGTCCCGGTGCACAACGACGCCGGGCGAGGTGCGCGATTGCACAACCTTAGAATCAAAATCGCAAATTCCGCGAGCG
>JAQGOW010000347.1 GCA_028293405.1 Verrucomicrobiales bacterium | reverse complement strand
GCCAGGTCCCAATGCAAACTGCGCGCACGAAAATGGAACAGTGGAAACGCCAACTGGAACGTGCCACTGAATCGCAACAACGCTTCCAAAAGATTCGGGACGAAATTGAAAAGGTTCGCCCGGCGTTTTTCACCCACGCGCGCAAACCCGAAAGCGACGGTTCGTCAGCGGGAACGCCCGCGGCATCTTAAGCGTCCGGCCATCCATTCTTGAACTCGCTGCCCATTCCAGCGATAACATCGCGATGGGCAAGCGAGTCAGTATCAACCGGGCGCATCCGACAGAATTGCGAGGGAGCCAATCCCGATCACGTCCGATTACCTATGCGCAACCGGTGTCGCAGACTCCCCTCTGGTCGACCCTGCTCGTTTGTTTGGCGCTAACGGCGATCACGCTTGCGGTTTACTGGCAAACCACTTACTTCGAACTCACCAACGTTGACGACCCCGATTACATCATCAACAACACGCACGTTCGCGGCGGGTTGACGTTGGAAAATTTTCGTTGGGCGTTTCATTTGGGCAACGCTGCGAATTGGCACCCCATCACATGGCTAACGCACATGTTCGACTGCGAGTTCTGGGGCATGTTACCGGGTCAGTTGAAAGGCACTGGAGGCCATCATCTAACCAACGTCGTTATTCACGTCGTGAGCGTCCTGCTGCTCTTTGGCTTCCTCAATCGAATCACAGCGAAGTTGTGGCCGAGCCTTTTAGTGGCGGTAGTTTTTGCAATTCACCCGTTGCACGCGGAATCAGTCGCGTGGGTTGCTGAACGCAAGGATGTGCTCAGCGCATTTTTCATGATGCTGACGTTATGGGCCTATGTCGGCTTCGCGCAACGATCGTCGCCGCTGAAATATATTTTGATGTTGATCGCGTTCGCGCTCGGATTGATGTCCAAACAAATGCTCGTCACTGCTCCGGTTCTGCTCCTACTGCTCGATTATTGGCCGTTGAGCCGATTGGGCGCCGGACTGAATCGGCTGGTGATTGAGAAGTTACCACTTTTCGCCATGGCGCTCATTGCGGGAATCCTGCTGATTGTTTCGCAAAAAGCCGGTGGTGCTATCGCGACGGCGGAACGTGTCCCGCCGGTGGTTCGCATCTGCAACGCGCTCGTCACTTACATCGTTTATATCATCGACTTATTCTGGCCGCGAAACCTCGCGCATTACTATTCGCATGAAGGGGTGCACTGGGTTGTGTGGCAGGTGATCGGCAGTGCTTTGTTGCTACTCGGAATCAGCTACGCGGCCATTCGGCTCGCGCGTTCGCGGCCCTACTTTATTGTTGGTTGGAGCTGGTATATTATCACTTTGATTCCCGTCATTGGACTGTTGCAAGTTGGTGCGCAGGCCCGCGCTGATCGTTACACTTATATTCCGTCCATCGGCATCTGCATCATCGTGGCATTTGGTCTCGCAGATTTGTTCGCTGTATTTTTCAGTAAAATTTCCCAACCGGCGCTCGCTCTTACGACTGCCGGCATCACGGCAGCTCTGATTCCGCCCGCGTCGCAACAGGTCAGCTACTGGCGCGACAGTGAAACTCTGTATCGCCATACTTTGGCCGTCACAAAGAACAATTGGTTTGTTCATAACGGCATGGGCTCGGTCCTCAACAGCGAAGCCGAGCTGCTGCGCGCTCAACACAAATACGCCGAAGCCGATGCAAAAAACAAAGAAGCGATCGAGCACTTAAACGCTACGTTGAAGCTGATGCCGACTTTGCCCGCAGCACACACGTCGCTCGGCATCGCGTATATGGCTTTGGGCGATTTGAACAAGGCGATCGCTGAGCAAGAACAGGCGCTCAGATACAAACCGAACGATTCTTTGATTGAGGGCAATCTCGGCGCCGCTTACTTGCAGAAGAACGATCTTGATAACGCGATCAAACATCTGCGCCTCTCAATCCAGTTCGATCCAACCCGCTCCGATTCGCATTACAATCTCGCGCTCGCCTGTCAACGGCGTGGGCTGAAGGTCGAGGCGATCGCCGAATTCCGCAAAGTCCTCGCCCTCTATCCAAACGACCTCGCCGAGTATTGGGCGTGCCATCAGATCGCGATTCTATTGCCGAATGAAAGCAAACAGGAAGCTGTCGCTCTACTCAAACGCGCCATAGAGATAAATAAGCGCGCTCATGTAGACGCCAACGGGACTGCGCAAAACGCGCTCGATAGAATTCAGAAACAGAAGTAGCCGCTGACGAGGGAGGCGGAGCGTTACGCTTTGAGCGTAAGAAAATTCTTCATAATCGTCCGGCCACTTTCCGTCAAAATACTTTCCGGATGAAACTGCACGCCCCAAATCGGCAGCTGTTTATGTCTCACTCCCATGATCTCGCCCTCTTCGGTTTCAGCGGTGATTTCGAGGCAGTCGGGAACAGTGTCGCGCTGAATCACGAGCGAATGATAACGGGTCGCCGCAAACGGATTCGGCATGTCTTTGAAAAGGTCTTTGCCGTTGTGCTTAATCAACGAGGTCTTGCCGTGCATCATGCGGTAATTGACCACGACGTTCGCGCCAAAGGTGTGCCCGATGCATTGGTGTCCGAGACAAACGCCGAACACCGGAATATGTTTACCGAAGGTCCGAATGACATCATTCGACAAACCTGATTCACGCGGCGAGCACGGGCCAGGCGAAACAAGGATGCGCTCCGGATTCAGCTCACGGATTTTCTCCAGCGAGATCTCATCGTTGCGATGCACCTGCAACTCCACCTTCATCTCGCCCAAATATTGGACGAGGTTGTAGGTAAACGAATCGTAGTTATCGATGACCAGGATCATGCGCTCCGGTAAGCCTAATGGTTTTCGCAATTATTCCAAGTTGGTTTCCGACTCGGCGGTCCCCTTGTTTTTGCGCCGCGTTTTCGTCGCCTTAAACAGCTCGAGCTGTGGCTCCTTGAAAAGTTTGTAATTCTTCAACACACGAATGACCTGCAGCACATCTGACTTGTCGTAGTTCCGGTTCGTCTCAATTCGCGCAATCAAATTGGCCAGAATTGTTCGAAATGGAATCACCGCGTTGATGCCTTTTTCGCGAAGCATCTTGATGGCTTCCTCTTTCGCCTCCGCACCGCTTGGTAACGCCGGAACGACCAAAATTTTCATCGGTTCCGACTCCAGTCCAAACGACTGCAGTGCCTGTTTCAAAAGTGCCGGCGTGACGAACCGAAATATTTCGGGCGAATTCTCCAGCACAGCCGCGCTGAACACTTCCGTGTGCCACCCGCGCACCACAACCAAAGCGCGCTCGACGCCATCCATGTCTTCGGACGCCAAAACAAATGGAAGGTCACGCGTGCCCTCGCGTTTCTTTGGATTCCAAACCAGAAAATCGATGCCGTCGTCTTCCGTTTTTCCCCGTAGCACATATTTGCGATCCTGCCGGACAAGGAAGCCGTGCATCTCGAAAAACTCACGCACGATGTCCTGGTTGACGGCAGCCATGTTACTTCGCCTCTATCGAGCGGTTGATTGTTTCGGTCGTGACCTTTTGCCCAAATTCTACCGCACCAATTTTGCGTGCGAGAACAAACTTAACTTCGCCAGCGCTGACCTTTTTATCCACCTTCATTGCAGCGAATAGCTTGGCGCGTTGGGCAGGTGAAAGATTGATCTTGGTAGGCAACCCGGCACGTTTGAACAAATCTGCGATACGCGCCACGTCTGGTTCGGGTAATTCAAATTGTTCAGCAGAGATTTTCGCAGCCGCCACCTGCCCGATTGAGATCGCCTCGCCATGCAGGTACGTACCGTATCCGGAGATTGCCTCGATAGCGTGGCCAATCGTGTGACCAAAATTTAAAATCGCACGCAATCCGCTCTCGGTTTCATCCTGGCCGACCACGTCTGCTTTAATCTCACAACAACGCGCGACAACCTCCGCGAGCGTACGCGGATCTTTCTTCAACAATTTCGGCAAATCGCGTTCGATGCGTGCAAACAAGCTCGCGTCGTAAATGATTCCGTATTTGATGACTTCAGCCAAACCAGCGCGATACTCGCGCGACGGCAAGTTTCGCAAGGTGTCCAAATCACACAACACAAGGCGCGGTTGATAAAATGCGCCCACGAGGTTTTTGCCGGCTTTTAGATTTACACCGGTCTTACCGCCGACCGAACTATCAACCTGCGAGAGCAACGTTGTCGGCACCTGGACAAACGGAATCCCACGGAGATACGTCGCAGCCACAAAACCAGCGAGGTCACCCACAACACCCCCGCCGAGCGCAACAATGAACGATCTGCGTTCGAGTCGATGACTTGCGAGTTCGTCGTAACATTTAGCGACGACCTTGAGACTCTTCGCCTGTTCGCCGTTGTCAACAGTGATGACGTGAACTTCAAATCCGGCTTTCGTGAGCGAAGCGACGGCGGTTTTCGCGTATAGCCGCCCAACGATTCGATCAGTGATAATCGCACAACGTCGGCCAAGGCCCAGATCGACGCAACGTTTACCGAGTGTGGGAATAAGCTTGCCGCCGATCTCGATCGAATAACTCCGCACGTCCAAATCAACTTTGACCTTTTGCACGGAGGATTCTAAACAGTTGCCTTCGAGAGCGACAAGCGTGTTTGCTACGTACAGAAAAACGCTCTCAGATTGGCCGATACCCAGTTAGCCTCTTTCAAGACCCGTCGGCAACTATCTGAGAGCGCAATTCCCGTTTAGCCCATCCCTAAATCCTTAATCCCTTGGGCCCCTAATCCCGAATCCCTTAAACCCGTTCCCTTTATCTGTTCTCCCTTTTACCTACACCTCAAGCTCATTCATGAAGAGGGGCTGTGTCCATCGAGGTATTCCCCCAAAAAGTTGTGAGGCTCTGGCCCGAAATTTTCTTTAAGGCTTAGGTTTGAGCTTAGCGATGTTGCGGCGTTCAACGCCATCGATGTTCGTAAAACCACCACCAACGAAGATGCCTCCGTCGGGCGACACAGCGAGCGCGCGCACCACAACGTAAATTCCGTTGACCGCAAAAGAACGGTCAACCGTTCCATCGGCATTTAAGCGCGCGAGACAACCACGTGGAAGTCCATCCACTTCGTGAAACGTTCCGCCGATCAGAACTTTTCCATCGGCCTGCAATGCCAATGATTGCACACTGCTGTCAGCACCCAAACCCGGATTGAAAGTGCTGTCGATTGAGCCTTCAGAATTAAGGCGCGCGATGCCCTTCATCTGTGTGCCGGCAATGCGATCGAACGAACCTGCCACGACAATTTTTTGGTCAGGCTGCAACGCCACTGCGAACACGCGTTGATTCGGATTCGGCGCAAAATCATTGTCGGCCTGGCCATCGGAATTCAAACGCAACAGATGCGACCGTTTTACGTTCGCAGCATGGTTGAATTCTCCGCCGACCACCAACTGACCGTTTGTCTGCATCACAAGCGCCCAAACATTCCCATTTGCGCGCAGGCTCGTTTCGATTGGATTGCCGGTCATGTCCAGTTGCGCAAAACGCTCGAACTTAACATCGTGAAAAACCATTGGCGGGCCCCCTACGAAAATTTTATCATTCACCGGCAGAATAACGCGAATCTCGGGCTTCCTGGTGCTCTGGCAATCAAAGGTGTCGTCAATCGTGAGGTCCTGATTGAGCCGCACAATCGTTTGATGTTTGTCGCCATTGACGGTGCTGAAATCACCAGCGAGCAAAATTTTCTGATCTGGTTGCACCGCCAGCGCCCACACAACGCCGTCGGTTTGCACCACGTTTTTGCCGTCGATTGTGCCGTCGCGATTGAGCCGCACGAACCCGACATGCCGCTCGTCGTTGAACATTGTGAATCGACCGCCGACAAGAACTTTGCCGTCCTTCTGCACCGCCAGCGCACGCACCTCAACGTTCGCTCCGGTGCCAGGATTGAACGACGTGTCGAGCGCGCGAAACGGTTTAACCTCGGCACCGGGGTGGGCGGACGACGACGTGTTGTCGACGGATTTGAAAATGAACCAGCCGAGCGCAATCATCACCGCAATCGCGCCGACCATGAGTGTAATGAAAGGAGCGCGTTGCAGACGGGGGGCGGCAGGTTCGCCACCAGCGACTGGTTCAACCGCTGCGGGTTCAACAACGATTGACTCTGGAACAACCGGCGCAGCGGCAACGGATTGTGGGACCTGCTGCGGAGGCGTCGTTGCACTCAAGCCGATCCACTCCGCCACCGCACGAGCTGAGTCCGGACGCTTCTCCGGCTCCTTCGCCAGACACGCCATCACCAATGCGCGCACGTCACGCGGAATTTCGTTTTTGATTTCGAACTCTTCAAGCCGATCGGTAATCGGCGCCGGGGCTAAAGTTCGCGCCTGCTCGGCGATATCGCCGACATAAAAAGGCGTGCGACTCGTGAGGAGCTCGTAGAGCGTCGCGCCGAGCGCGTAGATATCATCCGAAACTCCGGCGGCGTAACCCGCGAGTTGTTGCGGGCTCATGTAATTAATCGTGCCCCCTGCCCAATAGCCTTCCGGATGCGCGGCAGAATAAGGTTCCCGCGTAATCGCCGCCAAACCGAAATCCGCCAGCTTCAACCGCCCCTTCGAATCGAGCATCATGTTCGACGGTTTCAAATCGCGATGAATCACGTCCTCGCCATGCGCGTAGTCGAGCGCATCGCAGAGTTGCTTCACGATCGGTTTGAGAAAATCCCACGTAAAAATGCATTTCGGCTGCTGAGCTTTCAGTCGAAAAAGATCAGTGCCATCGACGTATTCCATCGAGATAAACGCCAACTCACTGGGGGCTTCGTAGAGGTCGTGAATGCGGATGATATTCGGATGGGTGAGCTTGCGGCTTTTTTGCGTTTCCTTGCGGAGGCTGGCGAGTGCGGTCGCGTCGTCGCGAAATGCTGCTGAAAGAAATTTTAACGCGACTTTTTCATTAAGCCGCTCGTCCTGCGCAACCCAAACTGTTCCCATGCCGCCTTCAGCGATTTGTTTAATTAAGGCGTAGCGCCCGCCGCCAACCAAAAACCCGGGCGCCAACTGCGAAGGGGCCTCGTCTTCCGGTGTGTTTGGCATGCCACTCCAGTGTTCTGCGAAATGGCCGTCCTGACAAGCGCAGACCAAGCTACTTCACGTCATCTTCGCTCTTTTTCACTGCACCCCACGCAGTGAGTTGCGCAGCACTGGGCAACCGAACCTGCCCGATCAGTTGGTTGCACTTCTCGCACAACACTGACTTTGCCTTCGGCGTCAACGTGACGTGCTGGTCTTTATCACAGAAAAAACCGATTACCTGCGCAACCTCCGCACTTTTGCATGATGGACAGTGGTTCGCATACACCGACCGCGAGGTAAAAAACTTTGTATTGCACTGCCGACACACAAACCCGTTTGCATTGGAGTTCAACAACTCACCTTGCGGCGCATCTTCTTTTTTGCAACCGAATGCGGTTACGAAACAAATGAGAACAACAAATAAGGCGCGCATTAGAACTTGGCTGCGGTATCGCGATTATGGTCTTCAGAAAGCTCGTACACTTTCAAATAGTCGCGCTGTTGAATCCATTCGGCGTGTCCATCAGCAAAATTCATGTTCGCGCCGAATTTGTTGTGATGGTTATTAACCGAGTCCGGGTAATCGTTATAGGGTGGACCTGCCCCAGGGGCGTTGTCGTCATCAGCGTCAACCTGCAGCAGCGTGCGGGACGGTCCGGCCTTAACTCCTTGGAACCCAAAGGCGGTGTTCACATGGACGTGACTGGCAATGGATTGATCGGTTTTTACAAACGGCGGATTTGGAAAACCGCCGTTGATCCGAATGTAGTACCAACCGAAATTCTCGTAGCTATGCCCCGGCAAGTAAGCCCTGGAACCGCCTGCGGCCATATCTTGCAGGTCGATTAATCCTTTGTTGCCCGACCACGGATCATTGAAAGTATTGAGATTGCCCCGAATAAAATTTTGCGTGCTGGGACAAACAAAGCTCCGTTTGCTCGGCACATAGTTCAACACGTATAGCCAATTCAAACTGTCATCGTTGTAGTTGGTGCAGCCTGTCAGGAGATTCGTATAATCCTGCGAAAACAAAACTGCGCCAAGGCCGAGTTGTTTGAGATTGTTGCGGCACGAAGTACGAAATGCGCTTTCCTTGGCTTTGCCGAGAGCAGGCAAAAGCATGCTCGCGAGAATCGCGATGATGGCAATAACCACCAGTAGTTCGATAAGCGTAAAGCCGGACCGTGCGCCAGAGCGTTGGGTTCTCATGGTTTGTCGCAGTCTGCTTGACTACGGCAAATCCGTCGAGCCCATTAAATAGCGATCACACTCACGCGCCGCGCCGCGTCCTTCATTGAACGCCCAAACGACCAGGCTTTGTCCACGACGGGCATCGCCCGCAGCAAACACGCCTTCAACGCTGGTGGTGTACTTATTGAAATCAGCTTTCGCATTCGAACGCGCGTCGCGTTCGACTCCGAGTTGTTCGAGCAACGGTTGTTCAGGCCCGAGGAATCCCATCGCCAACAATACGAGTTGCGCAGGACGAACCATTTCCGTTCCCACGACTGGCACTGGTGTAAATCCTTTTTCGGTCTTTTCCCATTTCACTTCGACAGTGTGCACTGCTTTGACATGGCCGCTTTCGTCACCTTCAAATTTTGTCGCCGTGGTGAGATAGACGCGCGGGTCAGCTCCGAATTTTGCGGCGGCTTCTTCCTGTCCGTAATCGAGACGATAAACCTTCGGCCATTCGGGCCACGGATTATCCTTCGCCCGTTCCATCGGAGAACGTGGCAAAATTTCAACCTGCACCAGGCTCTTGCAGCCGTGACGCAACGAAGTGCCGACGCAATCCGTTCCAGTGTCACCACCGCCAATAACCACAACATCCTTACCGCAAGCGGATATGTTGCCGTTCTTGGTCTTATCCAAAATGCTCTTGGTGTTGCCGCGCAGAAATTCCATCGCAAAATGAATTCCGCCAAGCTGACGGCCTTCGATCGGCAGGTCCCGGCCTTTGGTCGCGCCAGTGCAAATCACCACCGCATCAAATTCTTTCCGAAGCTTTTCAGCCGGATAATTTTTCCCGACCTCAGTGTTATTGACGAATTGAATGCCTTCTTTCGCCATCTGATCGATACGACGCAACACCAGTTGCTTATCGAGCTTCATGTTAGGAATGCCATACATGAGCAAGCCGCCGGGGCGATCGTCTCGTTCGAAAACCGTCACATTATGACCGGCTTTGTTCAACTGCGCCGCAGCGCAAAGTCCGGCAGGACCAGAACCAATCACCGCAACTTTTTTGCCGGTCCGTTTCTGCGGCGGCTCCGGATTGATCCAGCCTTCTTCCCAACCTCTATCAGCAATGGCCGCCTCAATCGTTTTAATCGTAACCGGCGGCGAATTGATTCCCAGCACGCACGAACCTTCGCAAGGCGCAGGGCAAACACGACCGGTGAAATCAGGAAAATTGTTCGTCTTATGAAGACGTTCGAGCGCTTCTTTCCAAAGCCCGCGATAAACCAAATCGTTCCATTCTGGAATGAGGTTATTGATAGGGCAACCCGATGCCATGCCGCTGATGAGCGTGCCGGTATGGCAAAATGGAATGCCGCAATCCATACAACGAGCCGCCTGCTGGCGCATCTTGTCCTCCTTCATGTGAAGGTGGAACTCGTTCCAGTCATTAATGCGCTCGAGCGCTGCCCGGTCTAACGGCAGTTCGCGTAAATATTCGATGAAACCTGTGGGTTTACCCATCTGTTGGTTATCTGTTAAATTTCAAAATTGTTTAGCTGCCACCGACGCGCGATACGTCGCGAGCGTTTTCTTCGAAGGCAGCCATCACCGCTTCTTCGCCGCTCAAACCCGATAGTTCCGCCTTTTTCATACAGGCGAGCATGCGCTTGTAATCCTTCGGGATGACTTTCACGAATTTTCCGGAAATTTCACTCCATGACGCCAGCACCTTCGCGGCACGTTTGCTGTGCGTGTAGTCAGCGTGACGCACAATCATCTGCCGGATTTCTTCCAACTCCGCGGCGCTTTCAAAAGTTTCCAGGCCAACCATCTGCTGGTTGCAACGCGATTTGAAATCGCCGACATCATCAAGCACGTAAGCCACGCCACCGGACATACCCGCAGCAAAATTACGACCAGTCCCACCAAGAACAACGACGCGTCCACCGGTCATGTATTCACAACCATGATCGCCGACGGATTCAACCACCGCATGCATGCCGCTGTTACGAACACAGAAACGTTCGCCAGCCATTCCGCTGACATACGCCTCGCCAGCCGTCGCGCCGTAAAACGCCACGTTACCAGTGATCATGTTTTCTTCGGCAGCGAAGGTCGAACCCTTCGGCGGATAAACGATAATCTTGCCGCCAGACAAACCTTTACCGAGATAATCGTTGGCGTCGCCCTCGAGCGTCCAACTGATACCACGCGGCATGAATGCACCGAAGCTTTGACCGGCTGAACCGGTGAAATGAATCTTGATCGTATCCTCGGGCAAACCTTTCGCCCCGTGACGGCGCGTGAGTTCGCTGCCGAGAATGGTGCCGACAACGCGATTAACGTTACGAATCGCAACCTTCGCTTCGACCTTGTGGCCTTTCGCCAAAGCTGGTTCGCAAAGTTTCAACAAATGCGTGTTGTCCAGCGCCTCGGTCAAACCGTGGTCCTGCTCCATCTGTTTGAAGCGACCGACGTCTTTCGAAACTTTCGGCTGATACAAAATATTCGAGAAATCCAACCCGCGCGCTTTCCAATGCTCAATTGCCTTGCGCGGTTCGAGCATGTCAGTGCGGCCAACAAGTTCAGTGATTTCGCGCACGCCAAGTTGAGCCATGAGCTCACGAACTTCTTGCGCGATCATTTGCATGAAATTCACGGTGTGCGCCGGGTCGCCCGTGAACCGCTTGCGCAGTTCCGCGTCTTGCGTAGCAACACCAACCGGACACGTATTCAAATGGCAAACACGCATCATGATGCAACCGAGCGACACAAGCGGTGCCGTCGCAAAACCAAATTCTTCGGCGCCCAACATCGCAGCAACGATTACATCGCGACCAGTCTTCAATTGTCCATCGGTCTCCACCGCGATACGACTCCGCAAATTATTCAGCACCAAAGTCTGGTGCGCTTCAGCCAGCCCAAGCTCCCACGGAATTCCTGCGTGCTTGATACTCGTGATCGGCGAAGCACCCGTGCCGCCGTCATAACCGCTGATCAACACCACGTCCGCATGCGCCTTTGCAACACCAGCCGCAATCGTGCCCACGCCAACTTCCGCCACGAGCTTCACGCTAATACGCGCCTGCGTATTGGCATTCTTCAAGTCGTGAATCAGTTCGGCCAAATCTTCGATCGAATAAATATCATGGTGCGGCGGCGGTGAAATCAAACCGACACCGGGCGTCGAATAACGCACCTTGGCAATCCATGGGAAAACTTTCGCGCCCGGCAACTGCCCGCCTTCTCCAGGTTTCGCCCCCTGCGCCATCTTAATCTGCAATTCCTTCGCGTTAACGAGATATTCGCTCGTCACACCAAAACGTCCAGACGCCACCTGCTTGATCGCGCTATTCTTCGAATCACCATTGGCCTCGAGCTTATACCGCGCCGGATCTTCGCCGCCTTCGCCAGTGTTGCTCTTGCCGCCAATGCGGTTCATCGCGATCGCCAGCGCTTCGTGCGCTTCCTTGCTGATCGAGCCGTAAGACATCGCGCCTGACTTGAAGCGCTTCAAAATCGATTCAACCGTTTGAACCTCATCAATCGAAATCGGTTTCTTTGGGAACTTGATTTCCAACAAACCACGCAAAGTCGCGTGCTTCTTCGATTGGTCATTAACCAACTCGGAGTATTCCTTGAAAGTTTTGTAATCACCCGTGCGACAAGCCTTCTGCAGCTTGTGAATCGTCTGCGGATTGAA
>JAQGOW010000307.1 GCA_028293405.1 Verrucomicrobiales bacterium | reverse complement strand
CTCGCCTTGGGAAAAGACAAACTCGCCGAACGCCTCGGTCCCGAAGCGATCGAACTTTTCGATTCCGTTTCAACGCACGAAATCCGTCCACTGAATCTCTACATCCCCTCCGCCATTTTCGAAGAATCGATCGAATTCGAAACCCCAATCGAAACGCTCGAACCACTTCTCTTTATCCTCAAGCGTTTCGTCGAACAACTCGCTCGCCGACTCGAAGTCATTTATTTAGTCGCTGGCGAACTCCATCTGCGTATCGGTCTACAAACCGGCCAACCGTACGAACACACCTTCCGCGTCCCCGCGCCAACGTGCGACGTCGAAACATTATTCCGCATGCTCCACACGCATCTGGAAAACATCCGGACCGAAGCCGCCATCATTTCACTCACGCTTGCGGCCAAACCGTGCCGCGCTGGTAACCATCAATTCGGCCTCTTCGAAGTGGCGTTGCGCGACCCTAACCAATTCCACGAAACTCTCGCGCGTCTGACCGGCCTACTCGGCCCCGACCGCGCCGGCACGCCGCGCTTGGAACAAAGCCACCGTCCCGATGCGTTCAAAATGGAGCAACCAAATTTCGAACCAGACGACCGTGGTAAACAACTTTTGAAATCTGAAATTTCAAATTTGAAATTCAAAGTCCTCGGCCCGGCACTACGCCGCTTCCGTCCGCCAATCCACGCCACCGTCCAAATGCGCAACGATCGCCCCGTCCTGATGCACAGCAACCAATTCACCGGCCCAATCAAAGAAGCCCGCGGACCCTGGCGCATCTCCGGCAACTGGTGGGAAAACGGCTGGGGCAGAGACGAATGGGAAGTCGAAACCACCAACGGCGACCTCTTCCGCCTCGCCCAACAAAACGACGAATGGTCAATAGAAGGAGCGCTGGATTGATGTACGTCGAACTCCATGCCCGTAGCGCTTTCAGCTTTTTGCGCGGCAGTTCGTTGCCGGAGCAATTGGCCGAAGTCGCTGCCGAATTGCAAATGCCGAGTCTGGCACTTTGCGATCGCGATGGAGTTTACGGTGCGCCGCGTTTCTTCGCCGCCGCTAAGGAAAAAAATCTCCGCCCAATTATCGGGGCAGAGTTGACGATGGAAGACGGGAGCGTCTTGCCCGTGCTCGTCGAGAATCGCACTGGCTACCAACACCTTTGCCAACTCCTCACTCGTGGTCATCTTCGCAGTGCCAAAGGCGAGACCAAATTCCGGTGGAGTGAGTTGCCCGAATTCGCTGATGGCCTCGTTGCGCTAACTGGCGATGAAGAAGGGCCGTTGGTTCGAAGCCTTTCCAATTCACAATCAACCATTAACCGCCTCGTCGAAACCTTCGGCCCCAATCGCGTCTTCATCGAAATCCAACGCCACCATCTCCGTGGCGAAGAACGCATCAACAACGCGCTGTTACAACTCGCCGAACACACACGCCTTCCGCTCCTCGCGACAAATGGTGTGCTCTACGCCAAACCGTACGCCCGCCAGGTCCACGACGTCTTCACGTGCATCCGCAATCACACGCACCTCGACGCCGCCGGAACTTTACTCGCTCCAAACAGCGAACGCTTCCTGAAGACCGCGGCCGAAATGGAATTGCTGTTCCACGATTTACCCGAAGCCATCGAAAACACCGGGCGTCTCGCCGATCGCCTCCAATTCACGCTCGCCGATCTCGGCTACGAATTTCCAAAGTTCCCAGTCGCTGACGGTGAAACCATGGACGGCGTTTTACGCGAACAAACGTTGGCTGGCGCACGCAAACGTTACGACGGCAAAATTCCCGAGAAGGTCGCTAAACAAATTAAACACGAACTCGCGCTCATCGAAAAACTCGGATTCGCCGGTTACTTCCTTATCGTTGCTGATCTCGTAAAATTTTGCCGCGAAAGCGACATCATGTGTCAGGGCAGGGGAAGCGCCGCCAACAGCACGGTCTGTTTTTGCCTCGGCATCACCGCCGTTGACCCGCTCAAGTTCAACACGCTCTTCGAACGTTTCCTGAGCGAAGGCCGTAAAGGTTGGCCCGACATCGACATTGATCTGCCCAGCGGCGACCGACGCGAACGCGTCATCCAGGAAGTCTATCGTCGCTACGGCAAACACGGTGCTGCCATGACCGCGAATGTCATCAGCTATCGTGGTAAGAGTGCCGCGCGCGAAATCGGCAAAGCGCTAAATTTACCCACCGACGTCATCGACCGTTTCTCGCACCTGTTCGCCAACGGCGATTTTCCGCACACGCTGGAACTCGCCCAACAAATGGAACAAGCCGGTTTGCCTATCGATCATCCACGTGCCACATCGTTTGTAAATCTCTACAAACAGATCTACGCCTTACCGCGCCACCTCGGCCAACACTCCGGCGGCATGATTATTTGCCAAGGCAAACTCAGTTCGGTCGTCCCACTAGAAAACGCCTCCATGCCCGGCCGCGTCGTCGCGCAATGGGACAAGGACGATTGCGAAGACCTCGGCATCATCAAAGTGGATTTGCTCGGCCTGGGCATGATGTCCGTCCTGCAAGACGCCATCAAACTCACCGAACAACGCGGCCATCCCGTCGACCTCGCGCGCATTCCCATCGACGACGCCGCTACGTTCAAAATGATGCAAGAAGCCGACACGATCGGCGTTTTCCAAATCGAAAGCCGCGCGCAAATGGCCACCTTGCCGCGGATGAAACCAAATTGCTTTTATGACGTCGTTATCGAAGTCGCCATCATCCGCCCGGGCCCAATTCAAGGCGACTTGATGCACCCATATCTCAATCGCAGGGCAGGCCGCGAGCCGGAGACTTATTACGATGAGAAATTGCGCCCTGTTCTAGAGCGTACAAAAGGCGTACCGCTTTTTCAGGAACAACTCCTGCAAATCGCCATGGTCATGGCCGATCTTTCTCCCAGCGAAGCCGAGGATTTACGCCGCGCCCTGAGCTTTCATCGTTCCGAAGAGCGCATGAATAAAGTTGTGACGAAGATGCAACTCAAAATGGTGCAGAAAGGCATTGCTCCCGATGTCATCCAAAAAATTCTGAAATGGATCGGGTCGTTTGCTCTTTACGGTTTCCCGGAATCGCACGCCATCAGCTTCGCCATCCTCGCTTACGGCAGCACCTATTTGAAAGTCCATCGCGCGCCAGAATTTTACGCGAGCCTTCTCAACAATCAGCCAATGGGTTTCTACTCTCCGGCCACCATCGTCAAAGATGCCAAACGGCACGGCGTCAAAACTCGCCCTGTCTGTATCGAGAGTTCTGACTGGGGGTGCAAAATCGAAGATGATGGTTCGATTCGTTTAGGTTTTTGCGTCGTGCAAGGACTACGCCATGAACACGCGCAGCGGATCGTTCAACAACGCGCACGCAAAGCGTTCAATTCGATCGACGATTTCAAATGGCGCACGGGCTTAAACAAAACCGAATTGCGCACCTTGGCTGAAATCGGCGCATTGAATAAAATTGCCAACCACCGCCGCGATGCCCTCTGGCAAATTGAAAAGGACAGTTGCGAGTTCGACCTCTTCAATTTCCGAAGAGATCAATCGAACGAGGACCAACCCTCTCCGCTAGCCATCATGGACGCCGTCGAACGTGTTCGCGCCGACTATCGAGGAATCAATCTAACCACTGGCCCGCATCCGATGGCACTTGCGCGTTCCGGCCTGCCCGATGTTTGGCGCGCAGCAGATCTCATCAAAGGCCGCAACGGCGAAACGATCCGCATCGCCGGCAATGTCATTTGCCGCCAACGTCCCGGCACTGCCAAAGGTTTCGTCTTCATCAGCCTCGAAGATGAAACCGGAATCAGCAACGCGATTGTTAATCCAGACCTGTTCGAAAAACTCCGTCTCGTCATCACTCACGAGCCATTCCTGATCATCGAAGGTATTGTTCAAAACCGGGACAATGTTGTCTTAGTGCAAGCGAAGCGAATTATGCCCATGCCGAACGAGTCGTTGGCAGCCGCACCGTCGTATGACTTTCACTAAATCAGCTTTTTCAACTTCCTTAAATCCTCCGTAAACCTTTCGCGTTCGCGGTGGCGCGCTTCGTCATCGGGCATGCGAAGGATAGCTGAGGGATGCACGGTGGCCATGACGTGGAAGCCAGAGTTCGTTTCAATCAACTCTCCGTGCCGCTCCGTCACCTTGAAATTGCGACCCAACAACGCCTGTGCCGCTGTAGCTCCGAGACAAACGACGACCTTGGGTTTGAGCAATGCAATTTCTGCATCCAGCCACGGTCGGCACGCTGCAACCTCTCGCGCATTAGGGGTCTTATGAATGCGCCGCTTGCCAGAGGGTTCCCATTTGAAATGTTTCACGGCATTCGTCACGTAACACTCGCCTCGGACGATACCTGCTTCCTCCAACGCTTTATCGAGAACTTTGCCCGCCGGTCCGACGAATGGGTGTCCCTCGAGATCCTCTTCGTCCCCGGGTTGTTCGCCGACAAGAATGATTTTAGCCTTTACCGGCCCTTCGCCGAACACCGTCTGCGTTCCGCTCTTCCAAAGCGGACACGCGGTGCAGCCGAGTGCGGCTTTGCGAAGCTTCTCGTACGTAGGATTTTCGGGAATGAACACCGCGGCGCTTTCAGCCGACGGCTTCTTTGCTCCACGCTTGCGAACTGGCGCATCTACAACCTGTCCCATGCTACTAACGTAGCACAAACTCGAGATCCGAAATGTGAAATTCGAGATGGATTAACCCCAAACTTCCGCTTGCCGCAGTTGCTTCAAGAGCAGTTGTTCAAGCGAGGTATCCGAACTGACGCTGAAGAAACTCATGCCGCGCGACTGACAGAACTCGCGCAAACGTTGGACGTAGTTCTGGACGGTTTGCTGGTAGTGCTTCAGGCGGTATTTGCCGAAGGTCACTTCCTGCATCGTGCCAGTTTCGGAATCGACGAGTTTCAAGTCGCCGTAAGTGCTCGGATTCAATTCTTCCGGTGAAAGGATTTGGATCGCGTTGATGTGAAAGCCTCGGCCAACGAGTGCGTTGAGGCCGGGTTCGTATCCGGCGGGATCGAGGAAATCGCTGAGTACGACGGCGACGCCGGCTTGTCGCGCAGCGAGGGCGCCGCGCCGAAGTGATTCGTTGAAATCGCAAGTGCCGTGAGCCGTCAATGCGTTGATGTTCTGGAAAAACTGCATCGACGATTTTCGACCACGAACGGCGCGTAAGCCGCCGCGAGCTGCGGATTCGTTGCTTAATGCTTGGCGATCTACGTTCGGATTGTTGGTGTCCAACTCTGGAAATGGATAAACGGTGACGCGGTCGAAACCGCATAGGGCGACGTAACCGACTGCGGCGGCGATTTGACGGGCGAAGTCGAATTTTGGCGGCGTGCCGAAGGTCATCGATTCGCTTGCGTCGAGAAAGATACGGACGGGCAGTTCGCGTTCTTCTTCGTAGAGTTTGAGGAAAAGCTTTTCAAGACGGCCGTAGAGATTCCAGTCGAGGTAACGGAAGTCGTCGCCGGCGACGTAGTTTCGGTGGTCAGCGAACTCGACGGACTGGCCGCGAGCTTTGCTGCGGCGTTCGCCTTTGGCGGAGCTTTTTGCGCGACGCGCGGCGAGCAATTGGAATTGCTCCAAGCGTCGCATCAGGTCTGGCGTTAGCAGGCTCACACTTCGATGGCGGCGACTTCGCGGGGGACGTCTTGTAAAATCTGCGTGATGATGTGGTCGGTGGTGATGCCTTCGGCTTCGGCTTCGAAATTCAGGATCAAACGATGACGCAAGGCGGCGGCGGTGACGGCTTGGATGTCTTCAAAGCTGACGTTGAAACGGCCATGGGTCAGGGCGCGGACTTTGCCGGCAAGGACCAAGGTTTGGGCACCGCGTGGGCTGCTGCCGAAACGGAGATATTGATTTGTGAT